>NZ_JADEWU010000066.1:0-31661 GCF_015207485.1 Planktothrix mougeotii LEGE 06226 | reverse complement strand
TTTGTACGCTTAGAAAATTTGTTTGGCTCATTGTGGGAAAAAATGGCAGTGATTTCCCCAAAGTTATCATGACACCTTTGGGTACGATGGGGATTGATTCGAGCGATCGCTTCGTCGAACTCACGTTGCTTCATATTTTGTTTTCGCGGCTAAAACCGCTTGTTTTGTAGGTTCTAAGACCGCATCTAAACGCCGTAATACAATCAAAGGTAACATCACTCGCCGATATTGAGGAGGACGATAGGGGCCCCGTAGTTTATCAGCAATACTCCAAATAAAACCGACTAATTCTTGATGATTATTTTCTGTTTTTTCCAGCAAGGTCATGAGGGGTAAGCGAGAGTTACTAATATTTATATTATCTCATCTAATATTCCATCTTTATCTATATAGTATTTTTAAATGATTTGTGAACGTGGAACAGGCATCTTGCCTGTGACCTATGACTTGATGTGACGGGCAAGATGCCCGTTCCACATTTATATCTCATTTAAAAATACTATATTTCCTGTTCCCTGTTCCCTGTTCCCTTTATTTTACAGGGTTAATACTAATTTTCCTTTCATTCCTCCCGCTTCTAATTGTTGATGAGCGATCGCAGCTTCTGCTAACGGAAAAGTTTGATTCACAACAATTTTTAACTTTCCTTCATCCATTAACCGAGCGCATTGTTGTAATATTTTTGTTTGATCCAATTGATCATCCATGCGAGATTGTAACATCGGCGTTAACATTAATTCTAAACTAATGCGTAAATTTTTTAACCGAGCATCCTTGAAGGTTCCAAACTTCGTATCAGGTTCTAAAATGGTGACTAAATCTCCATAATTTCTAACCGCTAAAGCTGTTTGATAAAATACCTCTTTTCCAACGGTATCAAAAGCTAAATCAACTCCTTCTCCCTGCGTCCATTCTAACACGTTTTCAACAAAATCTGTCTGTTTATAATTAATAACAAAATCAGCCCCTAATTGTTTCACAAAATCTATATTTTCATCAGAACCAACGGTTGTTGCGACCTCTGCTCCTTGTAATTTTGCTAACTGAATAGCCACATGACCCACACCGCCAGCACCCGCATGAATTAATACTTTTTGTCCCGGTTGTAATCGTCCTCGATCATACAACGCTTCCCAAGCGGTAATTAAAACTAAAGGAGATGCCGCCGCTTCAATAAAACTTAAACTTTGAGGTTTAAGGGTAGCAAATTTTTCATCAACAACGGTTAATTCTGCATAATTTCCAGACTGTTCACCCAGTCCCCCCTGACAAAAATAAACCGCATCGCCGACTTGAAATTTTTCCACCTCAGAACCCACAGCCTCAACAATTCCCGCCCCATCACAACCTAAAATAGCGGGCATTTGATCCGGGTAAAAGGTGCCCCGACTGCGTAATTTTGTATCAATGGGATTAATTCCGGCTGCTTTTAAACGAACTAAAATTTCGGTTTCAGATTGAATTTTAGGATCGGGTACATCTTGAAGTTGTAAAACGTTCGGTTCCCCAACTTCGGTCATGATAATAGCTTTCATAAATCAGTTATCAGTCAACAGTTATCAGTTATCAGTCAACAGTCAACAGTTATCAGTCAACAGTCAACAGTGATTAGCTAATAATAATCAGTTATTAGTGATTAGTCAACAGTGATTAGCTAATAATAATCAGTCAATAGTCAACAGTTGAAAACTATTAACTATTAACTGTTAACTCTTTCACTGATAACTGATAACTGATAACTGATGACTGTATTACATCGTCAACGATTGAACATCGGTTTCAATTAATTTTGCCAAACTTTGCAGAAATGCGGCTGCATCGGCCCCATAAATAATCCGATGATCACAAGTAATATTAACTTGCATTTGACGTTTAACCGCCATTGAACCATCGGCAGAAACCACTAATTGCGGACGAGATGCACCCACCGCCAAAATTGAACCTTGACCTTGAGGGAGAATGGCATCAAAGCGATCCACACCAAACATTCCTAAATTAGACAGGGTGAAGGTGCCACTGCTGTATTCATCCGGTTGTAACTGTTTTGCCCTAGACCGTTCGACTAAATCTTGCCAAGTGCGAGACAAGGAATAAATATCAATTTGATCGGCATTTTTTAATACCGGAGTAATTAAACCACCATCGGGCATTGCCACAGCGATCGCAATATTAATACCCTGATGATATTGAATCCCATTTTCAACATAACTGGCATTGACAATCGGATGTTTTTGTAACGCCAGCGCCACCGCTTTTGCTAATAGTGCGGTCATGGTGACACCTTTAGATTTCAGTTGTTTATAAAGCTGATCCAAAGCATCCGTTGTGATGGTATATCCCACCCGGAACACAGGAATGGACAAACTCGCCGTCATATTTCTGACAACGGCATTTTGTAGGGTGTTCATGGCGGCTACTTCACCTAGAGGAACAGCCGCGGGTGCTGGGGTTGAAACCGGAGCAACAGGCTTGCTAACGGTAGGAGCAGGGATAGACGGTTGAACCGTTGGGGTTGAAGTTGAACCTCCAGAAGCGGCTTGCACATCTTCAGCGACGATGCGACCATGGGGGCCACTTCCGGTTAATCTGGCTAAATCAATATTGAGTTCTTTAGCTAATTTCCGAGCGCGAGGAGAAGCAACAATTCTGCCATTGCGTGCCGTTGTCGGGGGTGCGGCTGCAACAGTTGCGGTGGTTGCCTGTGAACTCGCTGCAACGGCTTGAGCCACGGGTGCTGGGGCCGTTGTTGTGGCAGTCTGAGAAGAAGCTTTTTGTTTAGCCTGTTCAATTTCAGCTTGGGTTTCTGCGATCAAGGCAATGGTATTACCCACAGGAGCCGCTTCTCCGGCCGGAACAATAATGGTAGCCAGATATCCTTCATAAAAGGATTCCACATCCATATCGGCTTTATCTGACTCAACGATCAGAACGGTTTCCCCTTTTTCCACCTTATCGCCGGGGGATTTTTGCCAAGAAACGATTTTACCCTCAGTCATCGTCGAACTAAGGGCAGGCATAAAAACTTCGTGAATTGCCATAAGCGCTAAAAAAAATAAAGTTCAAACGTGATCAATAAGCGTTGACTGTTAACCATCAATCGTCAACAGCCAACTATTAACGGTCAACCATCAACCGTTAACCGTCAACCCCCCTTAAATGTCTCCGCGAATTTCTTCAATGAGACCATCTCGTAAGAGAATTTCGACTTGCATTTTAGTGATCAAATTGTCGCCTTCTACAACGGTAAAGATGCTTTCAATTTGTCCTTGACTCACTTCTTGTTCAAGTTCTAAAGTTTGAACTTGTTGGAGTTGTTGCAAGTTTTGATTTTTCTGATCTAAGAGTTGACTTTTACGTTCATTGACTTGAACTTGTATCTCTTCTACTTGTTGCAGGGCATCGGGGCCAAGGGGTTGCAGACTTTGGCGTTTAATTTCTGCAATCATCCGTTGTCCTTGCATTTCTAACTGTTGCAACTGACTATCAATTTGATTAATTTGGACTTGAAGTTGCTGTTGAGCTTCTTCCTTCCAACGGGGTGTGACCACCGCTTTCACGTTGATCGGTCGTTTTAACAGTAATTGTCTGAGATTGTCCATAAGTTATTATTTTTGTCCGTTGTCAGTCCTCCGTCACCCGTACCCTGTCAGGGGACGCGCACGCCCCCCGTACACAACCGTACATCAACTGCATCCCACAAGGATATGCAAAGATGGTGACGGCTATCCTCAGTTGACAAGTTCTTATTCACTGCTAACGGGTGACGGTTTCATACATTTTGTTAATCATATCGCGGTAGCGTTCCATTACAACGGGGCGCTTGACTTTCAAGGTTTGAGTTAACATCCCATTTTCCATAGAGAAGGGTTCTGAAAGTAGCTGAAACGGGCCAATGCGATCATCAATGCGATAACTAGGACGGTTTTTAACTTCGCGGTTGAGTTCTTCTCGAAACAGGTTTTGAACCGCCGGACTGTCCAAGGTAATTTCCTGAGTTGGGTTCGGGGATGCTTCAGAAGATTTTAAGGTTAAATTTTGGTGAATTGCCCACTGTTTTAAAGCATCTAAATTCGGAACAATTAAAGCCCCTAAACATTTTTGATCCTGACCGACTAACATGATTTGATCAATATAAGGACTGCGTAAACAGGCATCTTCAATGGCTTGGGGTTCAATATTTTCACCATTGGTTAAAACAATCGTATCTTTTGCCCGACCTGTTAATACTAAGTCGTTTTTCGGGGATAACCAACCTAAATCTCCGGTATCAAACCAGCCATCGCTATCAATAGCTTTTGCTGTGGCTTGGGGATTTTCAAAATATCCTGTCATAATCTGTGGCCCCCTGGCTAATACTAACCCCTTTTGACCAAAGGGCAAGATTTGACGGGTTTCGGGGTCAACGATGCACAGTTCAGTTTGGGGAATGGGTTTACCCGATGACCCCCGTAAATTATGCCATTCTCGACGGGCACTTAATACCGGGGCGGTTTCTGTTAAACCATAGCCCACTAATAAATTAATCCCCACAATTTCATAGAAATTTTCTAAGTGCATGGCTAAGGAACCCCCGCCACTAATGGCAAATTTTAATTGTCCCCCTGTGGCTTCTCGAACTTTTTGATACACTAAGCGATCGCCTAAATAATGAATTGGGGCTAATATCCAGGTTTGTAACTGGGCGAGAAATTTTTCAGAGGTTGAAGGAGAATCTAAATTTAAGGTTAATCCTTGCACAATGCGACCAGCTAAAATATATCGTTCACTGATAGAAAACAAGAAATTAACAATTTTTTGTCGAGTCGCAGGTTGTTCCCGAAATTGTTTTTGTGCACTTTCATAAATTGATTCCCAAATCCGGGGAACACTCACCATATAATGGGGTTTAAATTGCTTTAAATCTTGCTTAAAATAACGAATACTGGTATAAACAACGGTGCAACCTTGGGATAAACAAAAATATTGTCCGGTACGTCCTAATGTATGCCAAGTGGGAAGAAGACTCAGAAACACTTCACCGGGGTCGGGGTGAATCACATCAGGAATTGCATTAATTTGATGCAGTAAATTTTCATGGGTTAACATCACTCCTTTGGGTTTTCCGGTGGTTCCTGAAGTATAAAGGAGTGTCGCTAAGGTGTTGGGATGATGGGGTATGGGTTTAAGGGGGATATTTTTCCCTTTTTCCATCAGTTGGCTAAAATTTAAAACGGGAATCGTCGGTAAATCACGGGAATTGGGGGTTTCATCAGACAGTAAAATTACAAATTGAATCGGTAGATCTTCAATTTCAGGACGCAATTTTTTTAACAAGGCAAAGTTTTCAACCACTAAGCCTGTACTGCCACTATCTTTAAGAATATAAGCTAATTCTAAGGGATCGGCCGTTGCCCCTCGCACCACATCTGCCGCCCCAGCAGTGAGGATTCCTT
The DNA here is from genome assembly GCF_015207485.1 of Planktothrix mougeotii LEGE 06226. Lineage (NCBI taxonomy): Bacteria > Bacillati > Cyanobacteriota > Cyanophyceae > Oscillatoriales > Microcoleaceae > Planktothrix > Planktothrix mougeotii. The sequence continues at coordinate 26,229 of NZ_JADEWU010000066.1, read as the reverse complement.
GATCTGCAATCATCCACCGAGGACTATCATCGGAGAATAAAGCGATCCGTACTGGTAAACCTTCCGTTGTGGCTTCTATTCCCAGGGCTTGTAACCCGGTGGCAAATTGTTGAATTTGCTGCCACACTTGCGAATAGGTGAGGCGAACTTCCGGTTTTCCGTGAGGGTCATGTAACGCGATAATTTGACCGACATTTTTGTCCAAAATTGGCCAAATTTCAGGAAAATAGTGTAGAGAAGAATACAGGGAACGCCAGTCAGTAGGATTAATCATACAAAGCCATGTTAGTCAGTCAACAACGCTGAGAGGAATCCCTAAAATTAGAGGATTCTGTTTTGATACTGTGACTATCTTAACGGAGCAAGAGGACTGTCTAGGGAAATAGGGGACAGATTTTTCTCTGGCTTAGGTTTGAGCGATAGAATTTTGATTAATAATTAACCGTCAACCCGAAACATTTAATGTTGGCTGCACATCTGGCCCTGTTCCCTCTTCAAGTAGCGCTATATATAGATAATTGTGCAGAGATGGGAATAATCGGAAATACCAACCCTTAAAACCTACAGCCTATGCAAAATAACACATTCAGCCTGATCATTAATGGTGAAAAGGTTTTGATTCAAGACCTTTCCCCGACCCTAACTTTATTGGAATATTTGCGCCGCAGTGGACGGGTGGGGACGAAGGAGGGATGCGGGGATGGGGACTGTGGAGCTTGTACAGTGGCGGTTGTGGGTCAGGGGTCGAATGGACAACCCCAATATCTAGCGATGAATAGTTGTTTAATTCCCTTGGCGACGATGGCGGGACGGGAAATTATTACCGTTGAAGGGGTTGGGAAAGAGGGTCTGCATCCAGTACAGGCGGCGATGGTGAGTTTGGGTGGTTCCCAATGCGGTTATTGTACTCCCGGTTTTATTATGAGTTTGTTTACAGCGTACTACAAAGGTGAGGTTAATGATGAATCTTTAGAAGGAAATTTATGTCGATGTACGGGTTATTTACCCATTCGTCGAGCAGCAGAACTCGTTAATCATACCCATTGTTGTGATCAATTTAGTGAACGGTTAACCCAAATTGATTTAACTGTTAATTCTCTCCATTATATTACCCCTGATCAACAGTTTTTTCGTCCGCTTCAACTCTCTGAAGTTTTAGATTTTTTACAACAGTATCCCGATGCTAAGTTAATCGCAGGAGCAACAGATTTAGGTTTAGAAATAAGCCATCATTATCAAGAGTTTCCGACTTTAATTTCAGTAGAATCTGTTGCAGAACTTCAGCAACTTAAACAAACTTCAGATAATGTAGAAATTGGGGCGGCAATTCCCCTGAGTTATCTGGAAGAAAACTTAAAGGGAATATTCCCCAGTTTAGATGAAATGTTATCTAAGTTTGCGGCTCGACAAATTCGCAACCGGGCTACAATTGGAGGTAATTTAGCAACCGCTTCTCCCATTGGAGATTTAGCCCCTATTTTATTATCTTTAGATGCAAAATTGCGGTTAGCAAGTTTAACAGGAGAACGAATTATTTGCATTGCTGATTTTTTTAAAGGGTATCGTCAAACAGAATTACAACCCCAAGAAGTAATTGTGTCTATTATTATTCCTAAAACCATAACTGCTAATGCTATTCGTCGGTTAAGTCAATCTTATAAAATCGGAAAACGGGGAACCGATGATATTAGTATTGTTTCTGCCGCTTTTACCATTGATTTAGATACAAATAATACAATTATTCATGCCAGACTTGCCTATGGTGGAGTTGCAGCCATTCCAATTCGAGCGATTAATATTGAAACCATACTCATCGGAAAAGATTGGAATCATGCCACAATTCAAAATGCTAAAATTTTATTAAAAGATACCTTTAACCCTTTAACCGATTTGCGAGGAAGTGCAGACTATCGCAAACGATTAGTTGCTAATTTATTTGAAAAGTTTTTTATCGAATTTTCTCCTATGGGGAAAGGGAACAGGGAACAGTAAGGAGTTGTAATATTTTAAGGTAGGGGTGGCGTCCCTCCCAACCCAAACACCAAGAGGGTTAGGAAACCTAACCCCTACAGGTTTTTATCACAAATTAACGGTAAAATTATGAAAGAGAATTCTAAATCTAAACCCCATGAAAGTGCTATTGGTCATGTTAGCGGAAAAGCGATTTATACCGATGACCAAAGATTACCAAGCGGAATGTTATACTTATGGCCAGTTTTATCCCCCTATACCAAGGCAAAACTATTAAAAATTGATACTGCAAATCTAAATAATATGCCGGGTTTTATTACCCTTTTAACGGCTGAAGATATCCCAGGAATTAATAATACAGGAACGATTAAACATGATGAGGTTTTATTACCCCAGGATGAAATTAACTATTGGGGTCAACCTGTAGTTTGGGTGGTTGCAGAAACAGAAATTGCAGCCCAAAAAATAGCAGAAACCATTAAAATTGACTATGAAGTCTTAACTCCTATTCTAACCATTGAGGATGCTATTCAAAATCATAGTTTTCATGGCGATAAAAATATTATGCGTCGGGGAAACCCGATAAAGGCTTTGCAAGAATCTGATTTTATTTTAACAGGAAATATTAAAATACAAGGTCAAGATCATTTTTATTTAGAAACACAAGTGGCTTGGGTAATTCCTAATCTTGAAGACGGTTATCAAGTGTATTCTTCGACTCAACATCCCAGCGAAACCCAAGCCATTATTTCTGAAGTTTTAGGAATTCCTCGTAATCAAATTGTTGTCACTTGTTTAAGAATGGGAGGCGGGTTTGGCGGGAAAGAAACCCAAGCGAACCCCACCGCAGCCATTGCCGCTTTAGCTGCAAAAAAAACCGGATGTCCGGCGAGAGTTCGACTCAAACGAGATCAAGATATGATGACCACCGGAAAACGACATCCTTTTTTAGCACAATATCAAGTTGGATTTAACAAAAAAGGTGAACTTTTAGCTTTAGATATTGATTTATATTCCGATGGGGGTTGGAGTGTGGATTTATCCTTTCCTATCCTGCAACGGGCAATGTTTCATATTGATAATTGTTATTATATTCCTAACTTAGAAGTTCGGGGACAAGTGGTAAAAACCAATAAGGTTTCTAATACGGCTTTTCGAGGGTTTGGGGGGCCACAAGGCATGGCAATTATTGAAGAAATTATTGATAAAATTGGGCGTAAATTAAGTTTACCACCTGAAACCATCCGAGAACGGAATTTTTATCACGGAGACGGGGAAACTAATACTACCCATTACGGTCAAGAAATTTTTGATAATCGAATTTTACGGGTTTGGGAAGAAGTTAAACAAAAATCTAATTTTGAACAACGAAAATTAGATGTTGAACAATTTAATCAAAATCATAATTATCAAAAACGAGGATTAGCAATAACTCCGGTTAAATTTGGGATTTCCTTTACTAAAACCGAATATAATCAGGCGGGAGCTTTAATATTAATTTACCAAGATGGCAGTATTCAACTCAATCATGGGGGCACAGAAATGGGGCAAGGTTTACAAACAAAAATGTTACAAGTTGCTTCACAAGCTTTAGGGGTTAATATTAAACGATTTAGAATCATGCCCACCAGTACGGATAAAGTTCCCAATACCTCAGCAACGGCGGCTTCTAGTGGTTCAGATTTGAACGGTCAAGCGGTTAAAAATGCTTGTGAAATCCTCAAACAACGATTAGCAGAAGTCGCTGCAAAAGTATTGAATCTTGATGAACCTCAAGAGTTAATTTTTGAAGAAGATTGGATTTATTGTCAAAGTTATCCGAGTTATAAAATAGCCTTTGATGAAGTGATTAAACAAGCCTATAATCAACGAGTCAGTTTATCCACAACTGGCTATTATCGTACCCCAAATATTGATTATGATCCTAAACTGGGCAAGGGTAGACCTTTTTATTATTATGCTTATGGGGCGGCGGTGAGTGAGGTCGAAATTGATGGATTTACGGGAACCTTTAAACTGCGTCAAGTGGATATTGTACAGGATGTGGGAGAATCCTTAAATCCTTTAATTGATATTGGGCAAATAGAGGGGGGTTTTGTGCAAGGAATGGGATGGTTAACAATGGAAGAATTAGTCTGGGATGAACAGGGAAAATTGAAAACTTTTGCCCCCAGTACCTATAAAATCCCCACCATTAAAGAAATTCCTAAAAATTTTAATGTTCATTTATTAAAACGGGCGGCACAGCATGGAGTAATTTATGGTAGTAAAGCCGTTGGAGAGCCCCCGTTTATGTTAGCAATATCGGTCAGAGAAGCAATTCGAGATGCAATTGCAGCTTTTGGTAATCGAGATTTTATTTTATTGGCTTCTCCGGCTACACCAGAAGCGATTTTAAATGCCATTGAACAGGTACAATTAAAGCTAGTAAATACCTTGGAACATTGAGCAATTTAATCAGTCCTTTATCCTAATAACCCCTTTTCATCACAGCCTTTCTAACTTCATGACTATTCAATTTTATCAACAACTAATTCAGGTTTTAAATCAGGGTGCTGCGGTCGTTGCAACCGTAACCCGTGTTATCGGTTCAGTCCCTAGAGAACTGGGGGCAAAAATGATTATTTGTGAGGATGGTCGCACGTTTAATACTATTGGTGGAGGTGCTGGAGAAGCAAAAGTAATTCAGCAAGCCAGAGAGGTTTTAAAAACAGGAGAAAAACAATGGGTTGATATCGATTTATCTGGCGCACCACAACGAGAAACCCAGGGAGTTTGTGGGGGGTTAATGCAAGTTTTATTAGAACGATGGTCAGGAGAAAAAGCGATCGCTTTAGCAGAAAATATTCTATCTTTATTGCAAGCGGGAAAATCGATTATGTTAGTGACTTCTTTTGATGCTGCTTTCCCCTATTTACTCACATCTGAACATCCTATCCCTGCCTCGGATCAAATATTTATAGAAACCCTACAACCCCCTCCTACCTTACTCATTATTGGAGCAGGTCATATCGGAGAACAGTTAGCTAAAATTGCTAATTTTATTGGCTTTCAAATCGTCATCCAAGATTCTCGTCCTGAATTTACCGCTCCTGAACGATTTCCCCCCAATTCCTTGATTTTTAATCAAAATATTGCAACCGTTTTACAACAATTAACGTCCCCAAAAAACTTATATATTGCTTTAGTAACAAGAGGTTATGAATATGATATAGAAGCTTTAAAAAGTATTTTAAATATTAATTTACCGTATCAATATATTGGCATGATTGGCAGCGAAAAACGAATCAAAGTTGTCTATAAAGCTTTACAAAATTGTGGGATTTATTCTCATCAACTTCAGCCCATTCATTCTCCTATTGGATTAGAGATTGGTGCTTTAACGCCTGAAGAAATTGCGATTAGTATTGGTGCGGAATTAATTCAAGTTTACCGATCTAAACGTTAATTGTATTCTAGGAAAAGGGTTTTGATGAATTTAATATGGCGTTTTGGCGTACCTATTATCACTTAGTTTGGGCAACAAAAAATCGACAACCTTTGATCACGGCTGATCGAGAATCAGAGCTTTATGGTTATATTATCGGTAAAGCCGATTATTTAGGATGTATTGTTCATGCAATTGGGGGTGTAGAAGATCATATTCATCTTGTGGTTTCTATCCCTCCAAAATTATCGGTTTCTGAATTTGTCAAAAAAATTAAAGGGAGTAGTGCTTATCATTTGAATCATACGCCTTCAACTTCGGGGTTAGGGTTTAGTTGGCAACATGGATATGGGGTTTTGACATTAGGGGGTAAACAATTGGAAGATGCTAAAGCTTATGTGAATAATCAAAAAGAACACCATTGTTATGGGACTACAATTTTAGGTTTAGAGCCAGATTATCAAGATAAGGATTAGATGCTTTAAGCTCTGAGCCGTGAAATCAATTTCCGGCTTAGAGCTTAAACCCGTTAAAACGGGTTGTTTTTTGAATTTTTAACCATCTTTAGATGATTTTAGCTTTTAGCCCGAAATTTATTTCAGGGAAACTCAGATTTTGAGCAGATTAAGTTAAAAGCTAAATCTCTCCCATCCAGATAGAGCCGTGAAATCAATTTCCGGCTCAGAGCTTAAACCCGTTAAAACGGGTTATTTTTTGAATTTTTAACCATCTTTAGATGATTTTAGCTTTTAGCCCGAAATTTATTTCAGGGCAACAAACTTGATAGGAAATAACCAGTTACTCCTACAACCTTTCTAACCAATTTTGCAAAGCAATATTAATCAAATTTTCTAATTGGCTCAACGGTTCTATAGTATCTTTTGCCTGAATAAATTTTTCAAAATTTTCATAACGATAGGATTGATCAATAGATCTTTTATCTTTAGGGATATACCCCAAAAAATAGACGTGCTGACAATCATTTGTAAAAATTTGCATTTTACCTAAAGGGTGTTTAGAATTTATAGCTTGTCGATCTGGTATTGGCAAATAGAGATAGAAGAGATTATCTTGACGAATTTCAACACAAATTTTATCTTTACCTCTTCCGTATTTAATGACTCCTGGAGCATATATTTCTTGAATTTTTTCATGGAAGCACAAAATCTGTTTTCTCAACTTTAAAATAAATTGTTGTTGCTCAGGTGAGCAGCTTTCTATGATTTTTAGCAAACTATTCGGTGGATCGGGTAAATATTGGGATAGATCAAATACATCATTTATGTCATAATCTATCGAGGTATAAACAGTTTTTCCGGTATCAAGATTAGTTAAAGATAGAGCCAAAGAATCCTCTTGTTGAACAATATCAAAATTAAAAAACTCTAAAGACAGCTTGCTATGTTCTCTGTCAACAAAATTGTGTTTATGAAAGCTAGGCATAATCGCCATTAGACGGATAGATTTATTATAATCTATCTCCCCATCTAAGGGCTTTAGTAAAATTAAATTATTATAGTAACGAGTAAGTTGTTGAACAACTCCCCGATCAGTCATATTTTTTAGCTCTATTATAACTAATTTTTGATCTTTATCCAAAGCCAAAATATCACAAATCTCTCCATTCACTTTGTATTGACGTTTTAATGGAGTAAGCTCTAATAGATTCATCAAATTATCCCAAACAAAATCTTCTAAGGCTTTTTCATTTCCAAAACCCCACTTGTTTCCAGCTTTCTTGAGTAGAGTGCTAACTTCGGGAGGGTTAACAGATTTACCAGTGTGTGAACGTTGTCTTGATTGTTTGAGGAGTTTCTCTCTATGAACTTTTGCATCTGCTAAAATTTCATCTGCTTTTAAAATCTTGCTGAATGGGCGTCCCATATTAATCCTAAAATGTAATTAACTATAATCATCAAAATTTTATTATATTGCTATCACTTGTTGATGCGATCGCTATTTTGTTAAGTAAGAAGCTCAAAAAATACCTGACTCACCCATCAACTCAATGTTATGAAAACATGACATTAAATCCCGATACTTGTCCACATCCCAGTGATATAATTAAAAATTGGCTTTTTATAGACCTAACCCCCTTCTTAACCTTAGAAGTGGGCTTTTGTAAGGGCGAGATGACCTCGCCCCTACAGAAATCTCTTATCGGTAGCAACCTGTAGCGTCTACCCTATTCTAACTAAAATGACAGATTCAATTCGTTTCCTGATGTGTCCTCCAGACCACTATGATGTGGACTATGTAATCAATCCTTGGATGGAGGGCAATATCCACAAATCCTCCTTTGATCGAGCCAGAGAACAGTGGCAAAGTTTGTACCATCTTATCAAAGAAAACGCCATTGTTGACTTAGTAACCCCCGCTAAAGGTTGGCCGGATATGGTATTTACCGCCAACGCTGGGTTAGTGCTCGATAAAGCCGTCGTTCTCAGCCGTTTTTATCATAAAGAACGTCAAGGGGAAGAACCCTATTTTAAAACCTGGTTTGAAAGTCAAGGATTTACCGTTCATGAACTTCCGAAAGATCTCCCCTTTGAAGGCGCTGGAGATGCTTTATTTGACCGAGAAGGACGTTATTTATGGGCAGGATATGGCTTCCGGTCTGAACTTGATTCTCATCCCTTAATTGCAGAATGGCTGGATATTGAAGTGCTATCTCTGCGGTTAATGGATGAACGGTTTTATCATCTCGATACCTGTTTTTGTCCGTTAACAGGTGGGTATTTAATGTATTATCCTCCCGCCTTTGATTCCTATTCAAATCGCTTAATTGAATTGCGAGTTCCTCCAGAAAAACGGATTATTGTTGAAGAACCTGATGCTGTTAACTTTGCTTGTAATACCGTCAATATTAATCAGACGGTGGTTATGAACAAAGCCAGCGATAACTTAAAAGCTCGACTCCAAGAAGCGGGTTTTACCGTCCTTGAAACTCCCTTAACTGAGTTTTTAAAAGCAGGGGGAGCCGCCAAATGTTTAACCTTGCGGGTGACAGAACCGATTATTATTGATCGTCATGCTGTCATCAATATTGAAAGCCGCACCGTCCTGATGGAAGGACATTTATTAGATGCGGGCTTAATTAACCGGGCGTTAGATTTAGTGGTGGAAGGGGGCGGAAGTTTCCAAGTCCTGAACTTTAACTTAGGAGAACAACGCCAAAGCACCTCGAAAGCAGAGATTAAAATTTCTGCTCCCTCCCATGAGGTGATGGAAGAAATTATTAGCCAATTAATTGATATTGGCGTTGTTTCCCTGGATGACGATCAACGAGATGCTCGCTTACAACCTGTGGAAAAAGATGGCGTTGGCCCCGATGATTTCTATGTCTCCACGATTTATCCCACAGAAGTTCGGGTAAATGGCCAATGGCTAACGGTTCAAAATCAACGCATGGACGGTGCGATCGCCATTTCCGAAACCCCCAACGGTCTTGTCGCTCAATGTAAGATTCTACGGGACTTAAAACTCGGTGAACGAGTGGTGGTAGATGTCGTCGGTCTGCGGACGATCCGCAAAACTGAATCCCGTGAACCCCGCAATGGCCCTCAAGAATTCAGCTTTATGTCTGCTGGAGTATCCAGTGAACGCCGGGTTGAGTTAATTGTGGAACAAGTCGCCTGGGAACTGCGCCAAATTCGCGATCGCGGCGGTAAAGTTGTGGTGACGGCTGGCCCAGTTGTGATTCATACCGGAGGAGCTCAACATTTATCCCATCTCATCCGCGAAGGCTATGTGCAGGCGTTATTAGGGGGAAATGCGATCGCTGTTCACGATATGGAACAATCGATCATGGGAACCTCCCTCGGTGTCGATATGAAACAAGGAGTCGCCGTTAAAGGAGGTCATCGCCATCACCTTAAAGTAATTAACAGTGTTCGTCGTTGCGGAAGTATTGCCGCTGCTGTTGAACAGGGAGTGGTTAAGAGTGGGATTATGTACGAATGTGTGAAAAATAACATTCCCTTCTCCTTAGCAGGTTCCATTCGGGATGATGGCCCCTTACCGGATACGCAAATGGACTTAATTAAAGCTCAAGAGCATTATGCGGAACTGTTACGGGGTGCTGATATGATTCTGATGCTATCCTCAATGCTGCATTCTATTGGGGTTGGCAATATGACGCCTTCTGGGGTGAAGATGGTGTGTGTGGATATTAACCCGGCGGTTGTCACCAAACTTAGCGATCGCGGATCTGTGGAGTCTATTGGCGTTGTTACGGACGTGGGACTGTTTCTGAGTTTGTTAGTTAATCAGTTAGACAAATTAACCAGTCGTTACGGCGTGGTACAAGTCGGTTAATTGAGAAACCGGGTTTCTGCGTTAACCTTTGCTATTAATAGAAAGATGGCATAAGAAACCCGGTTTCTGACCCCACTAGCACCTCCAAGAAACCGGGTTTCTGCGTTAACCTTTGCTATTAATAGAAAGATTGATTAAGAAACCCGGTTTCTGACCCCACTAGCACCTCCAAGAAACCGGGTTTCTGTCATAACCTTTGCTCTTAACAGAAAGATAACTTAAGAAACCCGGTTTCTGAAACCCACCAGTCATTTAAACCTTTAAAGATAATGATTCTTTGTTTATTGTTTCTGATTCTTTGGGTTGATTTCTAAACTCCGTTAATAAATCAAAGAAGTTTTTAAAAGCATCGGTTTCATCACTAGAATAAAGTAAAATAATTTTTGCCCAAGATGCAGAGGTATTGACCCCAAATTTAGTTTGTAACCAAGGCTGAAATTGTGCAAATTCTATTTCTTGTTCGCTTTCAGGAAGTTCCATTGCTTCACAAGCGTATTGATAACCACACAAAAACATCAATAAATTATTAATATTAGGACTCCCAATATACATTCCTGGTTTTTGCTTAATTTTTTCGAGTAAGTCGTAGAAGTTGGTCATCTTTTTTTCTCCAGAAATATTACAGTTAAAACTTTTCAATTTCTTCTATTATAAACTTTCCGCTTGGACAGTCAAAATCTGCTATCCACTGTTCTCTAGTTAATCCAAAAGTAGATAGGTTATCAAAGACTTTACCTCTGGCTTCAATCCCATAGTGCGTTCCATTTTGGGTAATGGATGTCTGACCATTATCCCAACGTTGACTAACAATGAATAATCCCCGACCTATCAGTTTTATTTTCAAATGAATACCATTAATTTGATTAGCTTTTAACCAGTGTTTGATAGCAGCAGCGCACTCCGCACATTCTAGTAATTTGTATCTGGGGATAATTTGAGCAATTTGTTGATAGATTTGTTCATCAGTAAATTGGAAATTATTAGACATTATTTGAAATCAAGAAACAATTAAAAATAAATTATGTGTAGGATACAAAAAGCCTATAGTAATTCTAACATTTGCGATAGCCTTCGGCTGGGCGGAGCCCATCGCATCTTAAAATCTACATCATAATCTAACACAGGGAACCCGGTTTCTGATCCCCACTAGCACCTCCAAGAAACCGGGTTTCTGTCATAACCTTTGCTCTTAACAGAAAGATAACTTAAGAAACCCGGTTTCTGACCCCCAGCATTTGCTAGAAACCGGGTTTCTGTCTTAACCTTTGTTGCTAATAGAAAGATGGCATAAGAAACCCGGTTTCTGAACCACCAGAAATATTACATTGGGAATCCTCTACATTCTTTTTAAATTAAACTTCAACATATTCAGATATTGACGTAGGTTCAGGGATGGGTAAACCTTCGATTTCTAATCCTTCCAGATGAAAAATAATTGCTTCTTTAATTTCTTTTTCAACTTCTTCTATTGTGTAACCTGTTGCAACACATCCCGGCAAATCTGGAACATAAGCACAATAGTTACTTTCGGCTTTTTCAATGATAATGGCATAACGTTTCATTGAGTAATTTCTCCTAAAATTTAAAGATTAATTTGAGCTTGTTTAATAATACTGTTTAATGTTCCTGGTGCTAAATCATCAGAGAGTTTACCTGGAACAGTTACAAGACCTGACTTTAAAGGATGTTTAAATTGTCGATGACTTCCTCTGGTTCTTGCTAAATACCAACCCTCTTGCTCTAATCGTTTAATGATATCTTTTACTTTCATCTTAATTCCTATTGACCGTTCCCTTTTATATCGAAAATTGGGTCAAACAGACCCCCAAAAACTCGACTTGACAAAGGGCTGAAATAGTTAGAGATTATAGCTTACAGTTCTTGACGTGAGAGACGAACACAACCGTCACCAATCCCAAACCCGAACCCAAAGCCCCAAACACACCCCGCCAGAACCACCCACGAAAATAGGGGAAGTGACCTACTGGAGCTTGCAAGGAAAAAGCTAGGTCAGAGTATTTCATCCAATTACTGTTCTTTCTCCATCCGACGCGATCGCCCAGCTTACATTCTGTTTCATAGTCTACCTTACCCCCAACTTCTAGCCAAATCTTCTTCTGGACACTGAAGCCAAAGCGACCATTACTGTATTCTACCCATAACTGATCAATGGTGCGTAAATCCTCACAGGGGAAATTATTAATTAAGTTTCTATCTAAGTATCCTTCCTTTGTTCTTGGCGAATAATTCAGGAATTTGTTGATGTTTGCCTAACTGTTCTAATTGTATCGCTTCCCGTTTAAACAGTTCCTCAGCTTTTTCTTGATTATTTGTTCCTTGCGCTTGAGGGAAAAACTGTTTAATCACACAATAGGGTTGAGACGGTTTATCTTCATCTACCGCTAGAAATGTTCGACCAAACCCCCCTTGTCCTAATATTTTTAACCCTCGATATCGTTCCTTTAAAAGTAACTTAGATCCACATTTGTGACAAAAATTTGTGGTTTTTGAGTTAGGGTGGAGGCAATTAGGGTTAAGGCATTGGCTCATGGTAAAGTCTGGGAATGATGAGATATTAACTCAATCATAACAGTAATCGTTCAGCTTGTACACACCTCCGAGAAACCGGGTTTCTGCAATAACCTTTGCTATTAACAAAAAGAGTTGTTAAGAAACCCGGTTTCTGACCTCCACCAACACCTCCGAGAAACCGGGTTTCTGCCTTAACTATTGCTATTAACAGAAAGAGTTGTTAAGAAACCCGGTTTCTGACCTCCACCAACACCTCCGAGAAACCGGGTTTCTGCCTTAACTATTGCTATTAACAGAAAGAGTTGTTAAGAAACCCGGTTTCTGACCTCCACCCACACCTCCAAGAAACCAGGTTTCTGCCTTAACTATTGCTATTAACAAAAAGAGTTGTTAAGAAACCCGGTTTCTGATTCCCACCAGCACCTCCAAGAAACCGGGTTTCTGCCTTAACTATTGCTATTAACAGAAAGAGTTGTTAAGAAACCCGGTTTCTGACCTCCTAAATTGGGTCAATTAAGTGGTAATAAAATGCACCCAAAAATCTCCATCAGGCATACAAACTCGACGGATTAAAGGGTATGAATACCGCAAATAAGCCCCACTTAAATCGGTACGATATCCTGATGAAAACCATTCTCCATAGGGGTCATGTACCAGTAAGCCTTGTTCGTCATAACCCACCACGGGCATAACATGACCAAAGGAGGTAAAATAACCATGAATCACCGCAGGTTTGCCATCGGCTAACCAATCTTGTAATTCCTCCATTGTCGCCCGTTCTGCAAAGTAATCTTTTGCCCCATAATCTTTAACAATTTTAGCTAAATCATAGGGACTCCAGCGACTATAACCTTTTTGTAAGGCATATTCATAAAGTTCATCTTCAAATTGACCGCCACTGGTACGCCGACGAACTCCTAAATATTGCAAACACATAGCAATAGAAGTGACGTTACAGGAACCTGTGGGATTATAATAGTTATCCAATTGAGAACGATAGGGAAAGTTAGCCAGTTTGATACTTTGAGGACGAGGTTTAGGACAAACTAAATCTTTCCCTTGATAAATTTCGGCGTGTTGATCAAAGACATACCAAACAGATTGTTCTCCAAATTCATCAGCCCGAAATGCGACTCGAATATGACCCCGTAAAGGTTCGTAGGCGAGGAGTTTAAATTCTTGACCTGCTTTAACTCCTTGCTTTTCTGCATCACTCAGTTGAGAGGAAGCAACAGGTCTAAGTTTTAAAATAGTTTCTTTTGTAATTTTAAGAATGAGAACATCGGTAGAAATTTCTTCTCGCTTGGTTTCAATCAATTTTTTGGCGGTTTTTAATCCTAAAAATCCCGGTTCTCCACATTCCATTAAGGTTTGAAATCGATGGAGGGCCGCGGTTGATTTAGGGCCAAATTTGCCATCTGCTGGAGGATCAAGCAAAGTCAAATTAATTAATATAACTTGAATTTGACGAGTTAATTCCTCATCAGTTGAGATCGCTTTAATATCATAACGTTGTTCTGTTCCTAGGATGTCTTGTAATTTCATATTCAGTAATTGATGCTATAAATTTAGACTGTGAGAAAAACAAATGACGATGGCAATAACTCGACCGAGGTTACAGGGGGTTAGACTACTCCTGACTTGATGAAAATTTCAGACGTTAATGATTATTCTGTAGATTAGCATAATTGGGTACTCCTCTACAAAAATTAACAATTCTCAAAGAAGATCCAGATTCCCCAGAAGGAAAGGTTTCAGGGTTGACAGTTGGTGATTGACAACTCACTGATCTTTTGTGGAAATATAGGTTGAAATCAGGATAAAACCGAAATTATACCGCTCTTGTAAAGCGTTAAGAAACTCATTCATCCGTCATGACAAACGGGAGATCACCCCTGATGGGAGTGATCTCCTAGGGGTAATTCCCAGTCGATGATTTGAACAATCAGGATTAAATTATTCATTGAGTTTTAAGCTTTGAATTTTAGGTTCAGGAACACCCCAGCCTTTAAGAATGGTATAGGCGATAATTTGATGACCTGCAATATTAGGATGAATCCCATCACGAGTTAATAGATTTTGTCCCTGTCCCCCATAACGCTGATAGGTGATAATCACATGACGAAAGGGAATATTTAAGTCAATAAATTGACAGCGATATTGTAGGGCGACTTCCCGCATTACAGCAATATATTCTGCAATTCGTTGATTTTCTCGACTGCTGAGATCTTCATAAATAATGGTGGGAGATAGCAATAAAACAGGAATTCCTTTAGTGGTTGCAACCTGTACCATTGCCGTTAAATTTTGGCGATATTCTTGAGGTGTAGGAATATTGGGTCTGGCTGGTGTTGGAGTTTGAAAACTTTGCAAGACATCATTAACTCCAATATTAATGGTAATTAAATCGGGTTTTTGATCTAAAACATCTCGTTTAAATCGTTCCGATAGTTGGGTTGAAGTATTACCAGAAATCCCAGAACTAATCATTTCAACGGGTTGTTGAGGATACAGAAAATTCAAATAACGTTGTAGCAACCAGACATAACCGCCATATTGTCCTCCACTTTGGGTAATACTATCCCCAACGACCACAATTCGATGTTTATTGCGTAACACTTCCGGCTGGGGTTCGATGACGGGTTGCGGTGATGGAGGTTTAGCAGGTTGAGGGGGTTGAGGAGGGCGAGGCGTTGAGGAGGGAGTGGGTTTTTGGGGGGGTGCAGCTTCGATGGGTATCGATGGAGAGGTAGAATACCATCCTAAACAACCGATTGTGATCGCAACAAGACATTGCACTACAACTGTCTGAACCTGTTTCATCTTGGAGGTGTATTGATTATGGGAAACGACAGCAACGGTGATTTTGCTGTCTTAAAATCCCACATATTTTAACCAGAAATGGAAGATTAACCAAGATTAATGACTCACGGCTTGGAACCCTTGTAAAGTCAAGCTTATTCTGCACCTAGATTAAAACAAGTTAGTTAAAGGAATTGTTGGCTTTTTTTTGACATTCCGTGATCCCGTGTTACCCTAAAGAGTATGCGATCGCTTCATTTTGAGTTGAATATGTTAAACTCAGGACAAATTATCCAAGACCGCTATCAACTACAATCCCAATGTGGACGTACCGCCACCGGACGTCAAACTTGGTTGGCAATAGATCAGCACACTCAAGAAAAAGTCATTATCAAGCTGTTAGCCTTTAGTCCGCAAATGGCGTGGGAAGAATTAAAACTGTTTGAACGAGAAGCGCAGGTTTTACAAGCTTTAAATCATCCTCGTATTCCTCGTTATCGAGATTATTTTTCCCTCGATAAAAGTGTTGGGGGTGGTTTACCTTGGTTTGGATTAGTCCAAGATTATATTCCCGGTTCATCGTTACAAGATTTGTTAGATCAAGGACATCGGTTTACGGAATCTCAAGTTAAAAAAATTGCTAAGGATATCTTAAAAATATTGATTTATTTGCATGAATTAAGTCCTCCGGTTTTACATCGAGATATTAAACCCAGTAATTTAATTTTAGATGATTCAGAACAAATTTATTTAGTCGATTTTGGAGCCGTACAAGCCCAAGCCAGTGTTACAGGCGTAACGTTTACTGTTGTCGGAACCAGTGGTTATGCACCCTTAGAACAATTTTGGGGTCGGGCGGTAGCTGCATCGGATTTATATGCGTTAGGAGCCACATTAATTCATTTATTAACCAATACTTATCCGGCGGATTTACCTCAAAAAGATACTCGAATTCATTTCTCAGATCGAATTAGTTTAAATCCGAATTTTGTTTACTGGATTGAACAAATAACCGAAATTTCTTTAGAAAAACGCTTACAAACCTCACGGGAAGCTTTAGAGTTATTAAAAGCGGGCAAAATTCGTCCTCGAAAAAATCCTGATACCACCCCCAAAAGAGCTTTAATTCCCAGACTGAATCAACCATTTTATAGTAAGATTAATGTTGATTACACCGCAGAGTGCTTAAAGATTTACTTACCCCCCAAAGGATTTGGAAAACTATTTCATCTGGAAATCGGGTGTTTGCCTTTATTTAGTATCTATTTTGTATTTAGTTTATTATTGTCGATTTTTGTGCCGATGTTTTTCAGTAATCCCGTGTTATTTTGGTTTTTGTGTTCACTCCTATTCGTTTCGGGGTTATTTTGGTTATACTTTTTAATTGATGAAAAAACCTGGGTTGAATTTGATCACCATGAATTTAGAATTATCCGAAAATCGAGGGGAATTCAATATCGTTTACAGTCAGGTTCTCTATCCAGTATTATTGGCGTTTTTATGGAGAAAAACCAATCTAAATATGAGGTTGTGATTCGCACCACATCCCAAACTCACCGAATTGGTGAGGTATTTGTGGCGGAGGAATGCGCTTGGTTAACCCAAAAAATTCAAGATTGGCTCTATCCTCATTAAATTGATGGGCTGATTAACGGAGAGGGAGGGATTCGAACCCTCGGTACGGAGTTACCTGCCGTACAACAGATTAGCAATCTGTCGCTTTCGACCGCTCAGCCACCTCTCCAGGAGCGACAATTAAATATACTAACAGATCATTTTGGGTCTGTCTAGGGGTTTAGAAAAAAATTGGTGTTCGGGGTCGTGAGGGAACACCCCCCCCTTGTAGAGAACAAACCAGGGTGTATGATTCAGCATAGACTAACGAACCCTTTGTAGCGTCTTCTCAAGCTCTGCCATGAACAGACAAGAACTTTTAGATCGGTATCAAGCGGGAGAGCGCAATTTTACCTATATTAACTTAAGTGGGGCAAATTTAAGTGGTGTCAATTTGCAAGAGATTGACCTCACGGGCGCAAACCTAACAGGCGTAAATCTCAGTTGGGCGGTGTTAAACCAAGCTCAGTTAGTGGGGGTATGTTTTCGTCGGGCTGATTTACGCAATGCGGTATTAACGCGCAGTAATTTCAATCAAAGTAATCTGAGTGGCGCTAATCTCACTAAAGCAGATTTGCGATTTGCAACCTTGAAACAAGCGGATTTGAATTGGGCGATTTTGACAGAAGCGGATTTAAGTAATACGGATTTAACGGGTGCAAAATTAGATCAAATTAATTTAGAGCAAGCTAAGTTAAATCATGCTTTATTAATGGGTGCAGAATTAATGGAGGCGAATTTAACTCGTGCGAGTTTAATTGCTGCGAATTTAACGGGAACGAATTTGCGAGAATCACGGTTAATGGGTGCAAATTTAAAAGATGCTATTCTCACTCAAGCCAATTTAACCGAAGCTGACTTAAATGGGTCTACGTTACGCTCGGCGAATTTAACCGGAGCCGATATGCACCGAGTGATTTTAACCGGGGCTGATTTAACGGAAGCCATTCTCGATAGTGCTGATTTAAGCCGAGGAAATTTAACAGGAGCTTATTTATTAAAAGCCAGTTTTAAGAAAGCGTATTTATTACGGACAAATTTAGAAGAAGTTTATCTTTTATGGGCAAATTTAAGCGAAGCTAATTTAAGAGGAGCCAACTTACGCAAGGCAGATTTAAGTGGGTCTTATTTAAGTGATACTATTTTAAGTGAAGCCGATTTACGGGATGCTTTATTAATTGAAAGCCATTTAATTAGAACCAATTTAGAAGGCTCTAAATTAACGGGGTGTTGTATTCATAATTGGGAAAAAGTAGACGTTGAATTGACTAAAGTAGAGTGTGATTATGTCTATACTCAGTTTGATTATACCAGTAAAAAACCCAAAAATCGTTATCCGAGTGATCGAGATTTTTTGCCGGGAGAATTAGCCAATGAACCCTCGGAAGATAGCCATTTAATTACTGTGGAATTTATGGAATATCCCAATTGGGAAGCTTTAGTTTATACGTTAGTTAAAGTGGAACAGGAAAGTTATGAACTGCAATTAATGATTCAAGGATTTGAATCCCAGCCTGATCAGTTTTTCTTGCAAGTAAAAGCTAATCATTTAGTGAATACGAAATTATTGGCGGAACAAATTTTAACGTCCTATTTGTCTATGAAAAACAAGATTTTAGAGAAGCGATTTGATATTTTGGGACTGTTAAATTTAGAAGTTCCTATTTTTAATGCCTCCCTAGATTTGCAAGAAATTCCTGAACCTGCCTTACCTCCCCCCCCAGTAGTCGAACATCAAAACCATCAAGCTCTATCTCAAGAAATTTCTCGTCAAATTCAATCGATTTTGCGATCGCAAGAACCTGAAAAATTTGTCATTAGTGTACAAAGATTATTAGATTTCTTAACTAAAAATGGGGTAGAACTCGAAGAAATCCAACATCAAGTGATTATTCAAGGAATTGTTCAACGTGCACAACAGGAACCTTTATTTAAAGAAAATCTATTTCGCTGGGAACAAACGGCAAATCCATCAGAACGGCTTTCGTTGATGGGGGAATTAGTTCGATTTGCGATCGCACTTTTATGGGAAAAATAAATAGGTTAACGGCTGATTTGTCAGGGGTGAATTCTTGTTTCTATCTAATACTACCACCACCAACGGGATGTCCAGAAGCGATCGCCTAAAAGCCAAGCTAACAAGCCACAGAGGAGTCCACCGATCAAAAAAGCCATCAGAAAAGATTCAGGAAACCGCAACCCAGACAAAAAGCCGCCAATCATAAAACCACAGCCAAATCGAGCAATAAAAGTAATCCAATCAAATTTTGGGGGTGATGTCATCAGGGTTTTAATAAAAACGACATATTTTTACCCGCTTGTGGGGAATAGGACGCTTCACCCCAATTTACTGCTCAAATCAGGGTCAAAACGTCTGATAAACCCGAAAATTTTAATATTCCGTTATCAAGATGATCTTCTTCGTGTCTTTGTGGTTCTCTATTATTTCCCCCCATAATAAAACAAAATTTCTTTATCTTTTAACCCTTGAAATCCCGCATCAATTAAGAGTTGATTCAGTTCATCTTGAGCAATATGTTTAGCTCCAATACGAACAATTCGAGACCGCATCGTATTGCTAACACCACTACGTTGACGTCCGGCTTCTAATCCCATTACTTTATTGTAGAGATCAAGCTTTTCTGGAGGAATCGGTGTACCATCAAAATCAATCCCTTGAGCGATCGCCACATCAATTGCATCTGCACCCGTCGTTGTATTAGCTTCCGAAGACATAAGATAATTCCGATTTAATTTTTAAACTCTTCTATTCTACCCTAATCCGGTTTAACGATACATTTGAGTTTCTAAATCCTTGATGACCCGTTGCTTATCCGGTTGTCCTTTTAAGAGTTTTAACAGTCCTAAACCTTGATGAATGGGTTTATTATTCGCAGGTTCAGCCAAACCACTCACCCCATCTATCTCATCCATAATTGTGCGATAAAATGCTGCGCCAAATAAATGATGAATGGGTTTTTCACCTTCTCCGAAGGAACCCACCGCCATCCAATTATTTCCGATTGCTGTAGACTGATTTCCAGTTTCTGAAACCGCCGGAATTCCCCATTTAATTTTATCAGGGTTTGACCCTTGTGCGACTTGAGCAATCGCCACCCTAGCCGTCATTTCCACCAAAGGAACTGCACCTTTAATCATTACATTTCCTGATAATAATCCCAATCCTCCTCGCGACACAGAATTATAGGATTTTTCTGCTAATCGTTCAATTTTGACTTCAGCAATATCAATCTGTTGAATCCCCGTTGCGGGATAATCTTGAGTAGTTTCTAAGATAGATTTTAGGGTAGCTTGAATGATTTTAAACCCTTCTAAATAGTCATCACTATCAAACTCATTATTTAAGGGGGAATCCGGTTTACGGATTAATTGATAAATCACTTTCCCAATCGCCGGAATTTCAGCCTTCATCATCCATTCATCTAAGGCGACTAAGGTTAACGCATCGACAACATTTTGCCCTTCTCGGAGTTGAATATAGGTTTTAGCGTATCTTTTTTGATCCGACTCTGATAACTGGGATTGATTATAAATGGCATTAATAATCAGAATATCCAAGGCTAAAACCCTGGAGGTTACACTAGCGCGTAAATAGTATTTTTTTAAGTCTGCTTTCAAGGATGAATTGAGAATAATCGCATCAATTTTTGTTAACGCCTCTAAATCAGGAACCGCTTCTCCAGAACGAACATACTGATAGGTTCCTTTTAATCGCATTCTTTCATCTAAATCTAAATGGGATGTTTCTAACGCCTTTTCTAAACATTGTTCTAAACCCAAAGATCGGGAATGATGACTAGCAATAATATAGCGTTGACCCATATCCGCATAAAGTTTAGAGGTCAGCACTAAATAATCTAATAAATCTAACGCGGTAAAATCTTGAGTGGCTTGTACGTTATTCAGACGGTTATAAGCGTCTAAACATCTAACTTTAGTGGGTTCATACAACGAAGCTTGATTAATTAAACGATTGATTTGCCGATCTAAATTGACTTCGGAATTATAAAAGCTATGCAGCACTAAAAACGCATCATTGCCTTGAACTCCACATCCTTTCATACGTAAATTAGCACCTTCTGTGCGGTTGGGTGGAATTCTAACCGTGTAGGTTTTTCCCCTTTTTAAGGTAACAGTTTGATTGCCTCCTTGATCAGCGGTTTGATAGGAAATAAAAATATGATAAAGTTCATCTAAGCTCCAATCCGGTGCATTGGGATTATTTAAGGGTTCTTCCGATTCTGAACCCAAATGATCTACCCAATCTTGACCTTTTTTCCAAGTCGATTCTACGGAATGGGCTGCCGTCTCTCTAATAGTTTTTCCCGCTTCTGTTGCTTTATGACTAATCGTTTCTCCGAGATTTGATACGGACTGTTTAGCGGCTTCTGTGGCTTTTTCCGTTAAAGATTTACTGGTATTTGCTGCGGTTTGACTTACACTGTCTTTCAAACCCCCTGCTTTTTGAGTGATAGAATTCCATAAGGATTTATTTTTGCGATCGCTCATCGATTTACTCCCTCTTCAACGGCCTGAAAACCATGATATAGCAGATTGTTTGATTGAAACTCAGTTGAGTTAGAACAATAATCTTAATAACATCGGTGCGGCTGTTTCTAACATCCCCAAAAATCCACCCCTGGGTTTATTCGTGTCAGGATTTTGTCGATATTCCAAGGTTTCTACTAACTGGAGTGAAATTTGTTCTCCCTCTGGAGAATTTAAGGTTTTATACAATTGTTGAGCTTGTTTTGCATCCCCAATTGCCCCGACTAAATCTCCTAAATCTGCCCGGGCCATACTTCGACCAAAATAGGCCGCCGCTAAATTGGGATCGAGTCTTAAAGCTTGATTATAAAAATCAATGGCATTGACATAATGACCTGACTTGGCTTCCGTCACCCCTAAACGGTAAAAGTCCTCAGCACTGCCACTATTAGCAGGAAGCCCTACCACACCCACTAACTGAGCATTGTTGAGACTTTTAGGATCTAAAATCGCATTAGTGAGATAGGAACTTCTTAAATCTGTTCCATTAAGGATAGCTCCTGTGAGATTAGCACCTGTTAAGTTGGCCCCAAATAAACTCGCCCCAGTCAAGTTGGCCCCTCGCAGGTCTGCCCCTGTTAGGTTTGAGCGACTGAGATTAGCGCCTACCAGGTTGGAGCCATTCAAGTTAGCACCGACTAAATTAGCGAGTACCAAACCCGCACCACTGAGATCACAATTCTGACATTGTTTTGTGGCGAGAAGTTTTTGAGTTTGTTCTAAATTTTCTGCTTTTGCTGGAGTTAGAGGACTGAGTACCACTAACAAAGCAACACCAGCTATCATTCTCTGTTTCATAGGACAGATGCCAAAAAAGGGCGTTGTCGCTATCATAAAATATTTTCAGGGTTTTTGCTATCTGCTGACTAGAAGTTAGGAGTTAGCAGTATTGATAAGAATCACAGTTAAACCGTGAATTTGATCACACCTATAGGGGTTTTTGTGTCACTGCCAAACAGGGGAATTGAAGGAATAATAAGAGCCAAGAACAGGTGCGTATAGGTGATCCCCATGTTGGTGAGTGAATCTACAGTTAGTATCGAAGGATTGGTGAATCAAATTTTTTCTTCGCGCCAAATCACCCGAAGTGACCAACGAGTCTTGATGTCGTTATTACTCTCCAAAAACGACTTAAGTTTAGAAGAACATTCCTATATTGATCAAGTTTTTGAACGCCTTCGGCGAGGATTAATTCATGTTGTGGATTAATGATTAATCAATCTCGATGAAATCTCCTCAACAAAATTTAACTTAAAAATTCTGTCCCCTCCCCTGAGTCAGGGGAAGGTTAAGGCGGGTTTAATTAAGATGCTGTCGAAGCAGTAACCGCCGTTTCTTTTTCAGAATTAGACCCCTGAGTTCCTAACTGAATTAGTTCAATTTTATAACCATCGGGATCTTCCACAAAGGCAATCACTGTTGTTCCGTGCTTCATGGGGCCAGGTTCACGAGTAATTTTACCCCCTGCGGCTCTAATTTGTTCACAAGTTCGGTAAATATCATCGACACCCAGGGCGATATGACCATAACCGGTGCCGATTTCATACTGTTCTACCCCCCAGTTATAGGTTAACTCAATCACGCTCTGCTCGGATTCATCGCCATAACCCACAAAAGCTAACGTAAATTCACCCCCTGGATAGTCTTTTTGACGCAGCAGTTTCATTCCTAAAATATCGCAGTAAAACTTTAGAGAGCGGTCTAAGTTTCCGACCCGTAACATTGTATGAAGGAGTCTCATATTGATCTAGTCCTGGTCATTGATTTAAGATGCCTTTCATTATATTAATAAAACCGATTAAATCGTAGTAAGCCCTTTAGGGCTTTTTCTTAGAAACAGAGTCCTGAAGGACTCACTACTTTTAGGCTCCCATTCCTGAATATTGTTTTAGTCCTTGTTTCCATAACCAACGATTGATGATAAAAAATAAGGTTCCCCACAAGAATATCATCAATAAACCTCGAACTATATCAACGGGAAATCCTACAATAATAGAAGCTGGAAAATAAACCAGATAGGGAAAGGGAGTCCATAAGGTCAGTTCCCGAATCAAGGGCGGAAACACTTCTAACGGTGCAATGATTCCTGATAGAAATAAATAAGGTAAATACCAAATTTGTTCAATAGCACTCGCTCGTTCTGTCCAAAAGGAAAATAAAGCAAAGGTATATTGAATAATAAATCGTAGCATAAAAGCCAGGATTAAGATTAATAAAAATAACAAGATTTGTCCTAAACTGGGTATCCAAAAGGATTGAGGATAAAGGGCAAAAAATAAAAGAATTAGCCCTGCAATAAAGGGAAGGCGGGCAAATCGTTCCGCAATATGGCTGAGAAAATGATGCCATACGGGATCAATGGGCTGTAATAATCGAGGGGATAGTTTTCCTTGAACGACTTCTTTTTCAAATTCCCAAATCACCCAAACAACATTAGCTTGTCTCACAATAAAAGCTGCTAAAAAATATCGAGCAAATTCAAGATCACTCAGTTCAATATTTTGGGTTTGGGAGGCTTTAATCCAAATTCCCATTAAAATAAAAGGCAAGGAACCAGACAATGCCCATAAAAATAGTTCGGCTCGATATTCGACCATGTAGGCATAGTAGGTTAGCAGTAAAGTTTGAGCTATTTTAAAAATATATTTCATAAAATTATTCAATTAAAATTATTTTTTTGATTAAAGGTTTTGTTTGTTTATTGAGCATCAATAATTGTTTGATTTTTAACCAGTGCTGTTTTCGATTTAAAATGGAAGACAGTAACAATTTCCAAGCTTTGGGAGACAAAATAGAGGTTGAGGATAAAGAAAAAGCATTTACTATTTTAGCTTTTTTGAGGGCGACAATACTCCAATGTAATTTGAGATAATTACGGATATCTTGAAGGCTAGGAAGATAGATTTTATAGTCTCTCCGAATCAGGTTATAGATTTTTTCTTTAATTAAAATATTAGTATCAAGTCGTTTTTCCAAAGAAATCTGTTGATTATAAGCGCCGGGCCATATTGTTCGATAAGCTAAACATTTATTAATAAAAATTGCATCGCCAAATTGAGCAATTCTAATCCACGAATCAATATCATCACAGTTCGCATCTAAACTGGAATCCCAACCCCCGGACTGAATAAATGCGTCTCTACGATAGGCGACTTGAATGGGTGTTCCAAAGGGAATTTGTTCGAGAAGCATTCCATAATGAATGTCTTCTTGGGGAATATAAAATACTTTTCCAGGGCCAATAATTCGAGTTCGACTGAGTTCTTTTTCCTTGGGATCAACTTGAGCAGCTTGACAGGAACAAATCACTACTTGGGATGTAGAAGTTTGACGTTTCTGAATTTGATAAGCGCTAATTGCCTGAATCATTTCTTCAATACAATCTGTTGCTAAATAATCATCATCATCTACGGGTTTAATCCACTCTCCAGACGCTACAGCGACTCCTGCATTCATCGTGGCTGAATGACCTTGATTAGTGGGGTTACGATGATAAACCAGCCGATAATCCTCTTTTGTTTTTAAGGATGCAGATAATTTTTGAACATACTCTTCAGTACCATCCGTCGAACAATCATCAACAACAACCACTTCACAAGGCACAGTTTGATTTAAGGCAGAATCAATTGCCCGTTTCAGTAACATTATTCGATTATAGGTTGTAATCACGATGCTAAATTTCATCGTACTGCCTCGCTTAAGAGTCTGCTCATTCAGTTACTATTTAGCCTAACACATCTGCTCACTCTTCAGGAATTGATGAGCTACGCTTTTCTTTTAGATTTGACACTCCCCGCTAGTCAAGAGACGGGGATTCTTAAGAACACCAAAAACGGATTCTTAAAGGCGTAGTCAATGCGCCTCTACTGACTCCATTAAGATTTAATCCTAATGTTGCCGATACTTTGCGAAGAATATTGGCTGCACCATTACAATCAGCATTAATATATTGATTGAATGCAGTGCGATATAAACCTCGTTTAACTCGCTTTCCTGACGGTTCCCAATTGTCGGGTTTTGCGCCGAATTCAGGGAGATAATCTTGATCAAGAAAACTAGCTTTTGAGGTATAAGATTCCTCTGTTTCAATAAACTCAATTCCATAACGGGAACAAAGTTCTTGGATTCGAGATTTTAGACGAGCGGTGGGAATCTGAATAAAGTTTTGATTCCCTTTCTTCCCAAGGGTAGCACCGTCTTTTTGTCCTTGATTCCAACCGAAAACAATTCGACCAATATTATTTTCAAGACAATGATTAATCACCAATCTTGCTGCTTTATTAATCCCATCTCTAATTTGACGATTACGCTTTTCGGTTATAACTGCTAAAGATTTACTCCAGAACCCGTGAGGTTTGCCTTGTTTTTGATTGGCGACTTGTTTGTTGTACCACTGATTTAAAGACTTGAGATGCTTACCATCAACAATAAAACTTGTTCCGACATTGCTTACACAAGTTAACCAATTATCAATACCATGATCTATTCCTAAAACATGGTTAGGATTAATTGGAGTTTTTTCTGTTTTGACAGCATAAACAAATTCAGCGTAAAAGCAACGATTGCGAGGTAAAATCCGAATCTCTTTGATGTCTTTCCATTCCAGATTTGATGGCATGGGAAGATAAACCTCCCCTATCCCAAACCATGCTTTTACTTGTTGCCCCAGTGGAATTCTAATTCCCTCTGGAGTTAATTTCAACCATTTGACGGGATAGGAAACTGTAAAAAACCCTTTCTTCCTGTATTTAGGAGGACGGGGTTTTTCTATTAATTTCCCACTTTTCCAAAGTTTAAGGAGTTCTTTGTAAGAACTCATAGCTTCCGCTACGTTATTGCAGGTTTGTTGGGCGGATGAAACATACATTGGTTTGAAATGTCGATTAGAACTTCGAGACATTTCAGAACAAATCGCAGCCCGTTTGACAAATGTTCCGGTCTTAAAAAGTATTTGTCTTGCGTAGTACAGAGCGCAATTATAAACCTTGTTTGACTCA
>NZ_JADEWU010000166.1:0-1117 GCF_015207485.1 Planktothrix mougeotii LEGE 06226 | reverse complement strand
TTTTCACCTTTCCCTCACGGTACTGTTTCTCTATCGGTCACACAGGAGTATTTAGCCTTACCTCGTGGTCGAGGCGGATTCACACGGACTTTCACGGGCTCCGTGCTACTCGGGATTCAGCTTGGCTCTTTGAATTTTCGACTACAGGACTTTCACCTTCTCTGGTGCAGGTTTCATCTGCTTTGTCTAATTCTCTAAGTCCAGTTCTGCTGTCCCACTACCCCAACAGGTTTACCTGTTGGTTTAGGCTGTTTCCCTTTCGCTCACCACTACTCGGGAAATCGCTTTTGCTTTCTTTTCCTCGGGCTACTAAGATGTTTCAGTTCGCCCGGTTCGCTCATCAATGTCTATGGATTCAACATTGTGTTTCTGGGTTGCCCCATTCGGATACCTCCGGCTCATTGCTTGCTTCCCGCTCCCCGGAGC
Source organism: Planktothrix mougeotii LEGE 06226 (assembly GCF_015207485.1). Classification (NCBI taxonomy): domain Bacteria; kingdom Bacillati; phylum Cyanobacteriota; class Cyanophyceae; order Oscillatoriales; family Microcoleaceae; genus Planktothrix; species Planktothrix mougeotii. The sequence goes on along the minus strand of NZ_JADEWU010000166.1, from coordinate 691 downwards.
TTTTCGTCGGTCGCCACGTCCTTCTTCGCCTCTGTGTGCCAAGGTTTCCACCGTCAGCCCTTTCTATCTTGACCAATTCTGTTTTTGAATCTCTGTTCGTTTCCGAACTCCTGAACACCAAAACTTTTCCGGGTTTTTTCTTCCCGGTTTTGGTTTCATTTTTGATCCCTTCTGATTTTTCTATGCAGTTTTCAAGGTTCTGGCTGGAACATTTCCAGCATTTACTCTTTCTGGTGATGAAAGTTGTAGTGCTAGTTTGTTCTTGGGTTTGTTCGGTTTAGTGGAGGTAAGCGGACTCGAACCGCTGACATCTGCCTTGCAAAGGCAGCGCTCTACCAACTGAGCTATACCCCCACATCCTTTAGGTGGGCCATCCTGGACTTGAACCAGGGACCTCACCCTTATCAGGGGTGCGCTCTAACCACCTGAGCTAATAGCCCTTTTACCCAACCTAGTTGACGTTTGAAAGTCTCTTTTTCTTTTTCCTAGTTCCGACCTGGGATGACTTCTGTGAGTGCTATCTGTTGTTGGGATTTGGCACTTCTCCAGAAGTAGGTCTCCCTGAAAAGGAGGTGATCCAGCCACACCTTCCGGTACGGCTACCTTGTTACGACTTCACCCCAGTCATCAGCCCTGCCTTCGGCACCCTCCCCCCTTGCAGGTTAGAGTAATGACTTCGGGCGTGGCTCAC
>NZ_JADEWU010000065.1:0-32050 GCF_015207485.1 Planktothrix mougeotii LEGE 06226 | reverse complement strand
ATAATTGACAGTCCTTACTCTGTACTCCTTAACCGTCAACCGTCAGCCAACACTGATAACTGATAACTGATAACTGATAACTGATAACTGATAACTGATAACTGCCCATTTATGACTCTTTCTTTAGCAGAACAAGTAGCCCAGATGGTCGTGGTGCGCGCCTCTGGTTTTTTATTTGATCATCAAATTCGTTATCCCCTTTGGGAACCTCCAGCCCAGCGCTTGCAATATTGGTTACAGGATTTGGGTGTGGGGGGAGTCATTTTAGTGGATGGGAGTGCGGCGGAATTGACGGCTCGGACTCAATTATTGCAATCCTGGGCTAAATTTCCGTTATTGGTGGCTGCCGATGTGGAGGAGGGGGTAGGTCAGCGATTTGCGGGAGCGACTTGGTTTCCGCCTTTAATGGCGATTGGGGCGTTAGCCAATCAATCCCTGGAACAAGCCAAATTTTATGCAGAAAAAATGGGGGCGATTACGGCCCAAGAAGCCTTGACGGTAGGTTTAAATTGGATATTGGCTCCGGTCGTAGATGTTAATAATAATCCTAAAAATCCGGTGATTAATGTTCGTTCTTTTGGGGAAACTCCAGAACGGGTGAGTCAGTTAGCGACGGCTTTTATTCGGGGATGTCAAGGTTATCCGGTATTAACCACGGCGAAACATTTTCCGGGTCATGGAGATACAGCCATTGATTCCCATTTAGAATTACCTGTGATTCCCCACGCGGATGAACGTCTAGCTCAGGTGGAATTACCCCCTTTTGTGGCAAGTATGGCATCGGGGGTCGATACAGTGATGATGGCGCATTTATTAATTCCGGCTTGGGATACTGAACGTCCGGCTACCTTATCTCCGGCCATTGTTCAGGGTCAGTTAAGACAACGGTTAGGATTTGAGGGGTTGGTGGTGACCGATGCTTTAGTCATGGGGGCGATCGCCAAACGATATTCTCAAGAAGAAGCTGCCATTTTAGCGGTGGAAGCGGGAGCAGATATTTTATTAATGCCCCTTGATCCCCAGGTAACAATTAAAGCTGTTTGTACGGCGGTGGCGGAGGGTCGGATTTCTCCTGAACGAATTGAAGCCTCTGTAAACCGAATTTGGCAGGCAAAAGCCAAGGTATTTCCAGACTGGCAACGGTCGGAGTCCTATTGTTTCCCCCATCGAGATTCCAAGACTTTATTTGATTCCCTGTCTCAACCCGCCTCTCAACAACTGGTGAGGACAATTTTACAGGATTCTCTCAAACAGGGAGGAACCTTACCGTTAGTTCTACCTCAAACTCCACAACCGATGCGAAATTTGGTGATTGTGGATGATTTGCTCAATTGTGCGATTTTAGGCAATCATACCCCGGCGATCGCCCGTCCAACCCAGTTGGGTTATCGGTTACAACTGGTTGATTGTCATGCTGCGGTATCTTCGGATTCGCCAAATGATTCATCACTCCGTATTTCTTCTGATCCCACTTTACTGCAAGTCTTTATTCGCGCGAATGCTTTCCGTGATAGTTCGGGGTTAACCCAAATTGCTCAAGATTGGTTAAATATTATATTAAGACAGAATCAGTTACAGGGCCTTGTAATTTACGGAAGTCCTTACACCCTAGAACAGTTTTTACCTCAAATTCCCCCTCAAACTCCTTTTGTTTTCTCCTATGGTCAAACGCCGGTTGCCCAAGAGATGGCATTAAAAGTTCTCTGGGGAATTTAAGAAAAAGTTAAGAATAATGTCTGATTATGAATCCAGAGGGTGATCACAGAAAAACTTCGGAAGGCTTAACCCACGTCCTGGGCGTATGTCTAGGGACTTTTCAAATTTTTATGGAAAAAGCCCCGATATTTGTATTGGCTTATACTGAAAAAAAACCTTTCCTAAAATCAATTTTTCGATTATATTAATAGTGATGCCAACAACTTCTCCGGCAACCCCAAGAGGGCGAACTATGACTTACACCACTGTCCAATATTCATTAGATGTGATCAAAGACGAAGCCCGCCAACTCGTCACCAAGGGAATTGTGAGCCGTCAGCAACCCATCTATACACTTTGCCAATATATTCCAGCACGGGAATGGGCTTGTGTGGAGTGTGAGTTGGAAGAGTGCAATTTCTTGCTCAGAGATCGAATTGGCGACTTAATTGGCCATGAAACCTGGGATAACGATTAAAATCTCGACTGAATTTTAAAACACAAAAGATTTTTCAGACTTTTTAGTTCCCTAAATGTTGACTCCTGTACCTGTAGGCTCAAATTTATGGGTCTACTGATCCAGGTCAAGTTAGAAACTCAATCTAGTGGCTCTTTCAAGCCTTGCTGATCTCCGATGTCTTAAGTCTAAAATATCTTGAATTGGTAATCAATGGGTTGACTTAGGATTAATCCTGGCAGTTTGAAGGAACCTTGATCAAGACCTGAGATTCGGAAACGAATAATAAAGTTAAAATTTAAGCTCGTGCGATATGGTATCGATGGCAGTATGAAATTGAAAAATTTCAGGATAGGTTCTGCGATTAGATATCAAGCAATAAGACTGAAAACGATAATCCCGCCTGATAATCCCGAACCCAATTCCGATCAATTCTGATCCCAAGAGTTGAGTTTTGGAGGCGGGATTAATCGTCATTAGTGAGAAGAATTGGATTCGCGTAGGTGTTTTAATTCATCTCGTAACTCAGCGATTTGAGTTGTCAGGTCTTGGATTTCCCGGATAGGTTCTGGGTCAGACCCACTTGGAACTGTTGAGGGATAGGACACAGAAGACGAAGTTGTTACCGTTGTTGTGTCTGTATTAACGTTCTGATGACGTTGAGAAAGGATCGTATCCACAAAATTGCGAGCTTCTTGCTCGGTCATTTTTCCTTTTTCAGCCCATTCATCAGCTAATTCGCTAACCTGTGACTGAATTTTTCCGAGATTCTCATTGCGTTTGTAAGGATCTTGTAGGATTTCAATCAGGGAAGAAGTCGCGCCCAGGGTGACGCGAAATCCTTTGTGGAGTAGGTCGGTTAAGTGTTCAGCATTCATCAGAATCAAAACATTCCTTAATTTAGATAGGATTCAAGCTTGAATGTGATCAGCGTTTGGTAGATTTGTTCGGGATGAGTTAGCCTAAGCCCAAAAAAGCCCGATTTTGCTTGTATATTCTAACAACTTATTCACTTACTTGGTCGAGGTATTGATTCACATCATCAATAATTCGGGTGAGTTCCGCTTCAGTCATGAGTTTAATGCGTTCATCGCGGACTGTAATCAAGACTTTCGCCGCAAAGGGACTTGGCCAAATATTAGGGTTACAAAAAACTTCTAAAAAAATATCCCCGGTATATTGATATTCAATCGGCTTTTGAGGGGTGGGTTTACCGCTTCCTGGAGTTGTTTTTGCCGCCACCGCTTTGAGTTTTTGCATGATTTCATCGAGTACCCCTTTTAAATTCTGGGCGGCTTCGGGGGTAAACCGCAGGGAGACAGAACCTTGAGTTAAATTGAGTGTGAGTGGAGAAGCAGACATAGAAACCCTATTCAAAACAACACTTAAAATCCTTTAATCTAATTTTACTGTTAAGTTAACCGAAATGAAAATTAATTTCAATAGTTAATTTAATTAGAGAAGATGATATTCTAAAAAAAGTTTTCGTTTAGCCTCAAAGTTTCAAAGGGGAGGTTTTATGGTTCAGGATAATCGTTCAAAAATTCAATGGGTTTTATTACTAACACTCGGTTTGAATTTGTTAGTCATGACGATTAAAGTGATTATCGGAACAATAACAGGGTCTTTGAGCTTACTCGCTGATGCCCTCCATAGTGTAACAGATAGTGCCAATAATGTTTTAGGATTAGTTACGAATCATTTTGCCTCTCCCCAACCCGACCGAGAACATCCCTATGGACATCAAAAATTCGATGCGTTAGGGGCTTTGGGTGTTGGTGTTTTTTTGGGAATTGCCTGTTTTCAAATTTTAAGTGGAGCCGTAGAACGGCTTTTTAAGGGGGGTGAACCTGTCAAAATTTCTCCTCATGAATTATGGATTTTATTGATTGTTTTAGGGATTAATATTTTTGTCGCTTATTATGAACGGACTGCTGGACAGCGTTTAGGCAGTGCTGTTTTAGTAGCCGATGCTAAACATACAATGAGTGATGTTTGGATAACCATTATGGTGCTTGGAGGATTAATTGGAATTTGGCAAGGGGAGGTTTGGAATTTGCCTAAATTGCAATATTTAGATGTAATTTTAGCATTTCCTGTAGCCTTATTAGTATTTAAAAGTGGCTGGAGTGTATTAACAGAAAATTTGCCTTGGTTAGTCGATCAAATGGTGATTGATCCCGAAACTATTAAAGAGATTGCCATGTCTGTTCCTGGTGTATTAAATTGCCATAATATTGCGTCTCGTGGGATGATTGGACGGCAAGTTTTTATTGAAATGCACATGATTGTTGACGCAACAGATGTAGAAACAGCCCACAGTATTACAGAAGCAGTGGAAGCCGAATTAGAAAACCGTTTTAGTCCAGTCAGAATTTTAATTCATGTTGAACCCCCCCAATATCAATCCGAACAAATTACCTATGAGTCTCAATAGGTAAAGATGAAACGGCAAAATTCTCTCTATAGATAGATAAAATTTAATCTGTTTTTTTTTATGCTGATTCAATAAATAAGCAGAAAAATCAAACTTAATTGATGATATTCAGGAGATAAAATGACATCTTTAACTCAACAAAGGTGTGAGGCTTGCCATCAAAAATCAACTCCCGTGAGTTTAGAGGAAATTGCTGTTCTTAAACCTCAAATTCCCTATTGGCATTTAATTGAAGTAGACGGAGAATCCCGACTACAACGATCTTATTCATTCCCAGATTTTAAAACGGCTTTAGCTTTTACCAATCAAGTCGGTGAAATTGCTGAATTAGAAAATCATCATCCGGCTTTATTAACAGAATATGGAAAAGTTACGGTAACTTGGTGGACTCATGCTATTTCAGGGTTACATCAAAATGATTTTATTATGGCAGCAAAAACCGATGATCTAGCAGGAGTTAAGAATTAAAAATTACAATTACCCATTAGGAGTAAGATGCTTAATTGATTTCTCGGTTTCTTATTATTAAGTATAACAGCTTATCCCCTTTAAGATGAATGAAAAGGCAAGTCTATTCGGCAAATCGTTCAAAATATTGGTCTTTTGAGTGCCAAGAACTGGTACGAGGAATGTCCGGGGGATTTTTATTTGGAATTCCCCTATTATATACAATGGAAGTTTGGCAAATTGGTTCCTTTACAGAACCTCCATTAATGCTAACGCTATTGGGAATTACCTACTTTGTTGTATTTTTATTAAACCGAGTTTCTGGATTTCGTCGTCATCAACAGAGAACGCTAAAAAATACACTTTTAGACAGTGTTGAAGCTTTGGCTATTGGGTTAGTTTGTACTACCTTGATTTTAATATTACTGAGAGAAATTAATCAAGACACTCCCCTAAATGAAGCTCTGGGGAAAATTATTTTAGAAAGCATTCCCTTTGCCATTGGTGCTGCATTAGCTGAGTTAATGTTAAGTGATGAACCCTCTAAACCTTCCTCATCACCTCAACAGAAAAAAAACGAAAAATCCGCTTATTTAAAAGGGCAGAAAATTAATTTACGAGACACAGTAGATGATATCAGTGCCACCTTTATTGGAGCGATGTTTATTGCCTTTAATATTGCGCCTACGGATGAAGTGCGGATTCTTGCGGGTGCAACCTCTCCTCCTGGGTTAATTGCGATTATTATTACCTCTTTAATCATTTCCTATGGAATTGTTTTTGCGGCGGGTTTTATCAATCAACAAAAGCGTCATCATCAGCAAGGATTATTTCAATCTCCCCACAGCGAAACCATTTTTTCTTATTTAATTTCTCTAATCGCTTCCGTTTTTATGCTGTGGTTTTTTCAGAAATTAAATTTTAGTGATCCTTGGTTTTTATGGCTACGCTCGACTTTAATTTTAGGCCTTCCGGCAACCGTTGGAGGAGCAGCAGGACGTTTAGCAATATGATTAAAGATGATATATCAAATCAAAATTCATCAGAATCGAATTTCTCAATAGCTGAAAAATTTAGCTTTAGTATTGCTATTTTTATTTTGGTGCTGTTGTTGGGATTGGTTATTTATAGTTGGCGAATTCAAAAACATAAACCTCCCGTTTTAACCTTGACTCAACGGGAAATGATACGCCAAGAACAGAAACAATTTTATGTCCCCTTTACCGTCCTTAATGAAGGAGGAGAAACTGCACAATCCGTACAAGTAATTGGAGAATTTTACTCGAATGGAACAGTCATTGAACAGGGAGAACAACAAATTGATTATCTTTCTGGCGGAGAATCAGCATCAGGTGCATTTATTTTCAGTCATAACCCTCAAGAAGGAGAAGTTAGAATTCGAGTCGCCAGTTATAAGTTACCGTGAGACTGATTGATTAAAAAAGAACAATTTCCTCCCCTGAGTAACCGGAGAGGAAATAAAATCGAATCCGGTAAAATCAGTTCCCTTATTTGGGAGAAGCCGCCGGAGAAGGAGAAGCTGCTGGAGCAGTGGTCGCTGCTGGAGAAGGAGAAGCTGCTGGAGCAGTGGTCGCTGCTGGAGAAGCTTCAGGAGCAGGGGTAGTTTCAGTGGTGGTATTACCACCACAAGCTGTTAATAAACAAGAAGAAGCTATTGCTAAACCCGTGAACACTACAGCAAACTTTTTCATAGGAGATCTCAAGAAGATTGGAAATCGGTAACTAACTAGATTGAGAAAAAAACACCCCTTAATCTCAGAAATAGTTCAGAAGGGTAAGTTCAATATTAAACCCAGATTGAGGTTTAACTCTTTCCGTTTTCAGGGACATAGTTTGAAGCAACTTGAAGCTATTCAATTGAAGATTCTCGATTCCTAGAACGCTTAAATTGAATGCGGTACAAGTCACTTTTGTATTCCCCTGACTTTAATATCAACTGAATGATTAGTGATAACTCCCAGTTCCTAAAGTTCTAGCTAGAAGTTAGGAAAGATTGGGAATAAAAACGCCTCACTCATCACAGCTATTCTTAACTCAAGGGAACCGCTTTTGTCAATAAGACGCCAGGAATTCCTGAATTATTCTGACCTTACCCTTCACAAAACGCAACTTTCCTGAATTATTAAGGAAAAGGGTTTTAATTCTTACACCTGGATTTGGGTGTTTCCTCGATCGCCCTGAAACCTATATTATTGTGTTAGGGTAGAATAACACTAAAAATTACAGTCACCTCGGAAAATGATTGTGCCAGTTTTAGCAACTGTCCACAGAAGTTACCGTACTTGAGAGTACGTCAAGACCCATCTCTAGGAGTTGAAGTGTTGAGTGTTTAGGGGTTGAGGGCTCACATCGGAAACTAGCACAACCATGAGTAGAAATTCAACAACTTAGGTTTTACTGAGTACAGGTAAACATCATCGACTTGTGAGAATCTGACTATGGAATTCTTGTTCTGCTACGGTTCTACTTCTACGGTTGCTGGTGCATTTTATTCCCAGGAAAAAGTTAAACAAGCTCAGGAACTTTGGTCTTCAATTCAAAACCTCTTTTCTCCTCCAATTTTAGGAACCCTTGACTACACCATAACTGAAGAATTAGAAGCATTAATGAGGATTGGATAACCCTTGAATACCCGATTTGTAGACGTATTGGAAGGGGACGGGACACCGAATGAGAGAAGAAATTAGGCATTTCAATACGTCTGAATTTCATCGGATAAAATTCGAGGTTTGGGTTGATAATAACTGGCTATTAATGCAATCATTAACCACCATAAAGTATTAACTTGGGGACGATACCAAACCGTATCTACTAATCCATGACCCAACATTCCCACTAACGTAGAAATTGCTGCTATTAACCAAAATCCTTGGATATTTCCTAACTCTCGGAGTCGTTTTAATTGTATCCATCCTTGATTAAAGGTTACGGTTAATAACCACAGAAAACAACTTAAACCGATGATTCCCGTTTCAACGGTAATTTCTAAAAGAATTGAATAGGCACTTAAAGCGGTGTAACGAGGCTGCATATAAAGAGGATAAATCTTATTAAACGCAACATTTCCGGGGCCAATTCCTAAGATAGGACGATCTTTAATCATCTCAATAACCGACATCCAAACATTAATTCTAAAGTTATTACTACTATCTCCCCGTCCAGCAAAAATACTCGCTACCCGATCTCGAACTGGGGGAACAAATATCACCGCAAATAATAGAAAAAGGGTTAATCCAGTTAAACCCATTGGTAAAGCCCATTGTCGCCAAAAGGGAGAAAATCGAATACTGAACCAGTATAATAAGAGAATGGCAAAGGTAAACAGTAATAGCACTAATCCAATCCATCCTCCTCGGCTAAAAGTTAAGATTAAACAGGAGGAATTAACAATAATCATGGTTAAGGCTAAAGCTTTTGGTAAAATCCCTTTCCAAACAAAGAATGAAGCTAAACTTAACCCCACTGCGGGTAATAAATATCCAGCTAATAAATTAGGGTTATCTAAATAACTATAAACCCGTGTTAAGTTGGATTGTGGAGAAGTGGGATCAACCCAAGTGGCTAAGGCTTCTGCGCCAGAAAACCATTGTCTTAAACCATAAACACTAACGATTAAAGCCGTTAACAAAAAGATAGTAATAAAAATTGAACGAATTTTAGGCGATCGCAATATTTTCGCCATTAATGCAAATAAAATTAAATAAAGGGTTAATTTGATCCACCCACTAAAGGCTGCCATTTTAACCAAAGATAAGGCGGTTGCAATGGTAGCAATTCCCCAGTATAATAAAACAATTAAATGAATCGGAGTAAAGGCTGTTTGTGAAGGTTCATCGGTGAAGGTTAATAATAACCACCAAGCGGCACAAGCAATTAATAAAACCCCAATTAATGCGGTTCCCACAAAGGGCGCTAAACCGAATAAAATACTAATTAATAAAGCCGCCAAGGGTTCACCCCACTGCAATAGCCAACTTCCCTGTCGCCATTGGTGTAAAACTCCCGTTAAGCGATAGAGAACACTGGTATTACGCCATTGGTAGATGAGTAAGTTTTGCAGAGTAAATTGTTGCCAAACGGTGTTTAGGGTGGTCATGCCATGTAATAGGTTTTGAGATTATAGAGAATGAAATTCAGACATTAGTATACCTTAATTTACCTGTTGTCAACAAAATTCTCTATAGATTTTATGGAATCCAGAGAAAAACCTCCCCTTGAAATCAGAGAGGAATTCGAGGTATAATATAAAAAATAGGACGTTAGAGGTAAACATCAAACAAACACTAAAGGTTTATCTTTTAACGGTGCAAAGGCTTCCGCATCAAATCGATATAAACTTGCAGGTCTACCCGCTCCCCGTGATGTTTTTACCCCCGTATCTGAGAGAAATCCTAACTTCAGTAAACGGGTTCTAAAATTAGAATAGTCGGAAAAGCCTTCTCCTAAAATTGTTGTATAAAATTGATATAAATCTCCTAGCGTAAACACTTCGGGTAGCACATCAAAAGCAACGGGACTATATTCTACTTTATTTTGTAATCGACGATAACCATATTCTAAAATTTGATTATGATCAAAGGCTAACTGGGGAACTTTGTCAATGGGATACCAAGCAATTCCTGTGACTTTATCCGCAATTAATTTAGCTTCTTCAAACCGAACTATGGCAAAATAACTGACGGATAAATAGCGAATATTATAACTATCCGGTGCTTCTCTGGGATCACGATTTGGCCCTCCAAAGGTGTATAATTGTTCTAAATATAAATTTTTAACCCAAATTTTTTCTGATAAAATTCGATAGGCGGCATCTTCTAAAGATTCTCCTTTTTGGACTAAAGTTCCCGGTAAACTCCAAGTATTAATAAAGGGTTCTTCTTTTCGCATGACTAATAAAACTAATAGACGATTTTGCCCGGTATCAACAGAAAAAATTACATTATCAACCCCAACCTTGAAATTTTCCAAGAGAGGAGATTCTGTTTTTTTAGAATTTCTTTCAATCATTTATTTATCCTGACCCTAGATTTTTAGATGAAAATAGAAGGAATAGGGAAGCGACAATAGTTCTTACATTCCTAGCAGAAATTTAAGGATTTCATAGTTAGCATAGCATTTGATTAAGTTTTTAATCTTGTCAATAAAGCTTACCTAAAATAATGTTAAAAATTAATGATAATATTTTTTCAGTGTTTAACAGTAGACTCATATAACTGTTCTTGATCAATATAAGCTTGTACAGGAGGGGGTAAAACCTCTATATTTCCGGTTTGACGATAGTGACTTGAGGAAACTGGCAAACCTTTAATATCAGCAATTTTTACCTGTCCTCCTAACTGTTTAAGTTTCTCTAAATCTGTTGCTTCTACCCCATAACCCGGTCGAGGAACAATTAATAATTTTACTTGTTTTAAAAGAGTTTCTATTTGATACCATTGGGGAATTTGTTGCACTAAATCTGAACCAATAACTAAAGTATATTCTGCCTCTGACCAATATTGTTTTGCCCTTTCTAGGGTTTCTAGGGTTCGGCGACTACTAAGTTCAGGATATACCGCAATATTGGGGTTAGGCGGGTTAATTTCCTCTATTAATAGAGATAACATTTTCATTCGATGTTCTAAGGGGGTTTGATGGGTTTTAAAGGGGTTGTCCGATGCCCAAACTACAACTTGATCAAACCGTTGAGATAACCAATGGAGAATGGCTTGATGTCCTGCGGTTGGAGGGTCTGCACTGGTTCCAAATAGGGCAATTTGAGTCATTTTTGGTTTTGGTTTAAGTCACTTTTATTAACACAATACAAATCAAATTATTGGAGAATTGCTTGTTCTAACCGCTTAGATAAAGCAATAATATCATCTTTGCGAGCAATTTGTTCAATCCATTCTGAAGGAATATTTTCTAACCCATAATAAAGTCCGGCTAAACCTCCCGTTACTGCGGCTGTTGTATCGGTATCTTCTCCTAAATTAACAGCTTTGAGAACGGCTTCAGCGTAAGAAGATGTCGTTAATAAACACCACAAAGATGCTTCTAAGGTATGAATCACATAACCACTGGATTCAATTTTATCCATTGATAACTGATCAATTTTTCCGGTTAAAACCCGTTCAAACCGAGAGGCTTCTATCGTTAAACTGGGATTATAATAAATCGGTTTTACAGCGTCTATTCCTTCAAGGTAAGCGGATTTTAGGTCTAAACCTTCAAGTAGTTTAACAGCAATACTAATATAAATTCCGCAAGCCATTTGAGAGCGGACATGAGCATGGGTTAAACAAGAACATTCATGAACCCACTGCATTAACTGATAGAAAGAAACCGAAGAATATAAAAAACACATCGGTAAAATTCGCATCAAGGAACCATTTCCATTACTGCGTTCATCAGTTTCTCCTGCTTCCACAGGATTAACCCCATTAAGGATATTTTTAATCGCTTGATTTGTAGTTCCACCAATATCAAATACCACGCCATGAGGTGTCCATTCTTGCTGATAGCGCCAACGACCAAAGGAATCAGCGATCGTTTTTAAATTATATCCCTGACAGAGACTATCTGCTAAACATAACATCAACGAACTATCATCCGACCAAGTACCCGGAGGTTGTCGATAGGTTCCCTGTCCCGTCATGGTTGTAATGGGATTTTGAAGACGTTCTTGGCGACTAGAAAATTCTACGGGAACTCCTAGTGCATCCCCCACACAAACCCCCATTAAACCCGATAAAATTGATGATTTTTTCATATTTAAAATCGTTTGCTCCCCCCTGATCATTTCTCAATCCATTCTACAACAATTAATGACGGGTGGTTTTTGTTAATTCTTGTAACGCTGGAGAAATCTGAAGGTTCGGAGAAACGGGATGATTTAAACATCGGGTTTTTGAGGGTAAACTGGTAACAGATTTTGCTGTGCGTTCTGCTATTTCTGTTAAAGATTCAGTCGGATAAAGTCGTTTTCCTTCCTTCATCACTAACTGCATTAACGGTATCCGTGAGGAAAATATTGATTGCACATTAGAATAATGCCAAGATTCAGGCTCTATAGGTTCTGTCATTAACCCAATCTCATCAGCCATTAATTGACCTTGTTTCAAGGTTCTGAAAATTTGCTTTCTCCCCGGATAAGTTGTCTTTCCCGTTGCTTCTTTCATCACGGGTTTTCCTTCAATTTCAACTAACTTATAAACTCCATTTACGGGAGTTCCCGTGACTAATTTTGTCCCCAAACCATAGCCATCAATCATCGCCCCGGCTGCTTTTAAACGGGCGATTTCATATTCATCTAAATCCCCACTGGCAAAAATTGGAATATTAGGTAAAAGCGATCGCACTTGCTGTGATAAACTGACTAAATCCCCCGAATCTAACCGCACCCCTTTTAGTTCAATTTCTCCCCGTTTCACCTGTTCTGAAAGTTTACGGGCAGCATCAATTGTATTATAGGTATCGATTAATAAAGGAGCCCCTGGAAAATAGCGATGAAAGGCCGTAAATGCCTGAGTTTCTGACCCTTCTAAAGCCGAAATTGCCATGACTAACGCATGGGCCATCGTTCCCGTCGGTTTTCGGCCTAATTTCAAGGCTGCTAACACGTTAGACGTCCCATCCAACCCCCCAGCTAAAGCCGCCCGCGCCGCCCAAATGGACGCCTGGGGACTAAACGCCCGCCTTGTGCCAAATTCTAATAACGTTGCTGTTGGCCCTGCCACATCCCGCAACCGGGCTGCCCGGGTCGCAATTAAGGTTTGGTAATTAATTGTATTTAATAGATAAGTTTCGATTAACTGAGCTTGCCAGAGGGGCGCTTCTATTCTCAAGAAGGGTTGGTTTGCAAAAATAGCCGTCCCTTCAGAAACCGCCCACACATCCCCGGTAAAGCGTCCGGTAGCCAACAGTGACCAAAACTTCTGGGGGGCGTGGGTAAATAGTCCCGTAGACTGTAGAGCATGAAGTTGAGCCTCGCTGAAGCGGAATTTCTCTAAATAGTCGAGGGCTTGGGCGAGTCCCATGGCAATTAAATAGCCAAACCCCTCCGGTAGACGGCGCGTAAATAGTTCAAAACTGGCTTGTCGTTGGTCGAGTCCCTCCCCGGTATAACAGGCAATCATTGTCAGTTGGTAGAGGTCGGTCAATAGACTATAATCATCGGGGGTAAAATTCAGGTCGGGGTCTTCCCAAACTTCCTGAAACTTAAGGGGAGACAGAGCGGTACTCATAACGTCAGATCCTAGGTGCGTTCAATACTTTAATTATAGTAGATTTTACCAAATTTATTAAGAGTAACCCTAGATACCGTTTGATAAAAATGCTGTTTTTCAAGGGTTTTAGGCGATTTTTAGGCAAATCGTAAATTTATTTATGGTAATTTTGATTAAAATTGAGCCTAATCAGAAAATTATCATTTGTGCAAAAGTAGAATTCCGCTTAAACTGGTAATAGACCTATCAAACTCAAAGTGATGAGTTTGCTCTGCTATTTTCCATCTGCTACCGAACAACCACTCATCTTTCAAGTCTATCCATCCCTAATCTTGTCTCCCCTGTTCTCAACAGACAATTTTTAGGCGTAACGTTTCTATACCGGATTTTTCATCAATTTCTGCTGCACCTGGTCTATACACAGTCGATGAAAGCAACAGAAAGTTTTGTTATGCACATTTTTGGTGCTGTATTTCACTTCAATGGAGACTTGCAAATTTATGTTGACTCTTCTGTTATCTAGTATTGTTAACGGTAGTATTTTATTGCCTGCAAATTTTGAAAATGCTGGTTTAGGGGTCTATTCTATTGTTAAAAGACCTCAAACATCTCAACCCTTCATCATTCTGTCTCAAATTCAGAAAACCGGTGAAGATGACCCAATTGTTCCTCCCAATTAAAAAGTCTTTCCGAAAGCCATTTCATCCACAAAAAAACCAAAAATAATTCATATTATCAGCTATCATTCTTTGAGTTTTTCTTAGGGAATGATAGCCCTTAATTTGAAACAGAAGTATTAGAGAACAGTAACCAGCAAACTCATTCATTGCTTACTGTTCCCTGTTCCCTGTTCCCTGTTTCCTAGCTAGAATAAAAAACCTGATTTCTGAATTAGAAACCAGGCGAGGAACGAACTAAAAAACTAAAATTAAGCCAGGTTAAAATTATTTAACGGAAACTTTAGCACCCGCTTCTTCCAGTTTTTTCTTCGTTGCTTCAGCATCATCTTTGTTGGTACCTTCTTTAACCGCTTTAGGTACAGCTTCCACTAAATCTTTAGCTTCTTTCAGACCTAAACCCGTCAGTTCACGCACCACTTTCAGAATTGTAATTTTCTTATCAGCCGGGTATTCTTCCAGAACAACATCAAATTCTGTTTTCTCTTCAACTTCTTCTGCTGCTGCGGCACCGCCAGCACCAGGAGCCGCCATCATGAAACCACCCACAGGAGCAGCAGCACTCACCCCGAAAGCTTCTTCAATTTGTTTAACTAATTCAGACGCTTCTAACAGCGTTAAAGACTTCAGTTGTTCCAGAATTTGATCAGTAGTTGCAGACATTCTTTAAACTCCTAGACAATGTAACGTTTTTGTTTGATACTTGTTGCCAAAGCTTATCCGAGAAACTATACAGCTTCGTCGTTTGAAGCATTTTGATCTTTTTCGGCATAGGCATTGAGAGCGCGTGCCAAAGACCCTGGAACCTCGTTGATCCCAACGGCCAGTTTGGTCGCCACACCATTAATAGCACCAGCGATTTGAGCCATAAGTTGCTCTTTGGAGGGTAAATCTCCTAATGCTTTAACATCACTTTCACTCAGCAGCCGCCCTTCCATAACGCCGCCGCGAACTTCCGTTTTCTTAGAAGCCTTTTGGAACGCTTGGTAAGCTTTAATGGCGCTACCAAAGTCCTCTTTGACTAATAAAAAAGCATTGGAACCCTTCAGCAACTCCGTCAAAGGCTGCCAGTTGCTTTGACCTTCGATAGCAATTCGCATTAAGGTATTTTTTGTCACCTTGCAAACACTACCAGAGGGACGAAGCTGTTGCCGTAAATTGGTGATTTCTGCAACGGACAAGCCGCTGTAGTCAATCACAATTGCCAGTTGTGAATCTTTGAGCGTTTCTTTGAGTTCGGCAACAATTGCTTGTTTATTTTCTAGGGTTCTTCCCATTCTTGTGGAACCTCCGTGTGACATTGCGGTTCATGTTCATCCCTTTAAGGTGATGTGATGACCGACAATGATTGACTTCTTCCCCGACGCGGCAGAGCGCGAATTCGCCATAAAAAACCTCGGTTTTTTACCGAGGTCAAAACTTAAAACTTAAACATTCAGGATAAAGACATACAGATTCCTGTTAGTCTGTTACTGACCCTATAATTGTTTAGCTTTAAACTCGTTTAACCTCGGCAGGACATTAAGCGTTTTGCCCCTGCTGTCTGCGGTGAGTTAGCCGTTTATTGGTTTAAATACGCAATTTTTTATCATTGCATATTTTATTGAATTTGTCAAGGAAATTTGTAAAAATCTTGGGGAAAGTGGAAAGTGGAACAGGCATCTTGCCTGTTCCACTTTTCAGCTTTAAGCCACATCCCCAATTTTTAGTTCTCGCAGTGCGGTAATATCCACTTCAATAGATGGCCCCATTGTGGCGGCAATAAACACACTGCGCCAGTAACGACCTTTTGCCCCCGACGGACGGTTACGGTCAATACATTCTTGCAGAGCCGATAGGTTCACCAGCAAATCTTCCGCAGAAAACGCGGCTTTCCCAAACATAATATGAACGATCCCGGTACGATCAGCCCGAAATTCTAGTTTCCCGCCTTTAAATTCTGCGATCGCTTGGGCGACATCCATCGTCACCGTTCCCCCTTTGGGAGAAGGCATTAAGCCTTTAGGCCCTAACAGCCGTCCCAGTTTTGCCACTTGAGGCATCATATCCGGTGTAGCAATTAAGCAGTCAAAATCCAGCATTCCTTTCTGGATATCATTAATTAAATCTTCTGAGCCAACAATATCAGCCCCTGCACTTTGAGCTTCCGTGACTTTTTCACCTTTGGCTAATACCGCCACCCGGATCACTTGGCCCGTTCCTTTGGGCAAGGTCACGGTTGTCCGCAGTTGTTGATCTGTATATTTGGGGTCAATCCCTAAACGAATATGAGCTTCGGCTGCTTCAGGAAACTTAGCTGTAGCGGTTTCCTTTAACAGTTTAATAGCTTCTAAAGGTTCATAGGGCCGTTCTTCAACCTTTTTTCTGAGTTCTTGTAATCGACGAGATACTTTTTTTGTCATTCTCTAATCTCCTGGGGTGATTAACGAAGGGACACTTCTCCCCCATTAAAGGGTTAACTTAAATCAAAGTATTCAACCAACGCCTGAAGTCGCCTTAATCGACAATGGTAACTCCCATGTTGCGGGCGGTTCCTGCCACAATTTTCATAGCAGCGTCCACATCATTTGCGTTCAGGTCGGGCATTTTGGTTTCGGCAATTTCTCGTAACTGAGCTTGCGTAATTTTGCCCACTTTCTTGCGGTTCGGTTCCCCTGAACCCCGTTCAATACCTGCGGCTTTGCGAATTAACACCGAAGCCGGAGGGGTTTTCAGAACAAAGGTAAAACTCCGGTCTTCAAAAACCGAAATTTCCACCGGAACTACAAGACCTGCTTTATCTGCGGTTTTGGCGTTATATTCTTTGCAGAACGCCATAATATTCACCCCGTGTTGACCCAAAGCGGGGCCAATGGGGGGTGCAGGGTTGGCTTTGCCCGCAGTAATTGCCAACTTAATAACTGCTACAACTTTTTTTGCCATTCCTTAGCCTTAGCCTTGTTTTTCAACCTGAGTAAACTCTAATTCTACGGGGGTATCTCGCCCAAAAATCGACAGTAACGCTTTGAGCTTACTGCGTTCTGGACTGACTTCAATCACATCTCCTTCAAAGTCTTTAAACGGCCCTGAAAGGACAATGATATGATCCCCTATCGCCATTGCGGCCTTGACAATCGGTTCCTGTTGTTGCGCTTGTCTGAAGATACGCTCCACTTCAGCATGGCTCAATGGTAGAGGTTTAACGTGACCTCGACCCCGACCCGAATGCCGTTTTTGTTCCGCCCCAACGAAATTAATCACGTGTGGCGTGTTCTTGACCACCTGCCAAGCTTCATCGTCAATTTCCCAGCGATTGAGTTCGTTATTCCATTTTAGTCTCATTTGAATGAGAACATAACCTGGAAATACTTTCTCTTCACCGTGTTGACGACTGCCATCTTTCCGCAGTTTAATCATTGGGGTGTGTGGGATTTCCACCTTCAAAATCCGATCCGCAACATCCAAGGTTTGTACCCGTTGTTCCAGGTTCGCTTTGACTCGTTTTTCACAGCCAGAAGCCACCTGAACAGCATACCAACGACGCTCTCCCGGTGAAAACTCCTGGGAACGTTCGTCTGTATCTGCCATGAGGTCTGAATGTTGTGATTCGTCCGATGTAAAAGTCATCCGAAGATTTGCCCCGACGCCCAACGAAAGAAGTTGTCTGCTAAATAGATCAAGCTAGCCGAGAGAGTGACCATCAACAATACGCCCGCCGACTCACTTAAGAGTTGCTGTCGGCTTGGCCAGACTACTTTGTCCAATTCCTCTTTCGTTTCTTTGAGGAACGTAGAAGCGTTAAAGCCAGAAGTTGTTTCTTGACCTCCAACTTCTTCTTTCTTGTTGACCACCATGAACTCCCCTTGCGATCTTACGGTATCTGATCCTGATCTTAGCTGAAAGAGGGTCACACATCCGCCCAAACTTGTTAATTTATCACACTGAATCCTCTGACACAATGTTCCGACTTGTTGCTTTTCGGAACAATGCCCAGACGCAAGATTTCCTTTCGTCTGGGCATTGGAGGTATCCAGCGCGCCCTGGAGGACTTGAACCCCCGACATCAGGTTTTGGAGACCTGCGTTCTACCAACTGAACTAAGAGCGCATAGCGGAGTGGCTGATCTTTTACCTTATCTAGCTTAACACAACTTGCAGACTTTAGTTAAAAAATTTTCCGAAAATCTCTAGGGGAATCCTAGATGGTCGGGAGTTGAGTCCGTTATAGACTGCGATCAAAGCGTTGTTTGACGCGAGTGGCTTTACCCACACGGTCACGCAGATAGTAGAGTTTTGCCCGACGCACTTTCCCACGACGCAGAACTTTAATACTGACAATTCTAGGAGAATGAATTAAGAAGACTCTCTCAACCCCGACGCCTTGAAAAATCTTACGCACGGTGATGGTGGCGTTAATGCTGCCATGACGTTTGGCAATCACAACGCCTTCATAAGGTTGAATGCGTTCTTTACCGCCTTCTTGAATCTTCACACTAACTTTCACCGTATCGCCCACATAAATGTCGGGGAGATCGGGTTTATTGAGTTGTTGCCGCAGGTTTTCAATTTCTGCCGTTTCAATAGAACGGATAATTTCTTCCGCCTTCATAATGATTTTCCAAAACTCACAAGCCCCTATTATAGATCAAAACGGATTGTAAAATCTATATCAAATCAGTTATCAGTTATCAGTTATCAGTGATCAGGGGCAACGGACAATAGGCACTTTTGCAATCGTCAATCATCAACCGCTAACAGTCACCAAAATGGATTCAATCGTACCAATCATCTTGTTATCGGGGTTAGCCTTCTATGTTGCCTGTAATTTGGGGGCAAATGATGTGGCTAACTCGATGGGGACATCGGTGGGTTCCAAGGCTTTGACCCTCAAACAAGCGATTATCGTCGCCGGAATTTTAGAATTTACCGGAGCGGTAGTGTTTGGAGAACGAGTTTCTAAAACCTTAGCTACGGGGGTTGTTAATCCAGAAGTCTTTATCTCAATGCCTCAAGAGTTCGTGATTGGCATGGTATCGGTGTTGATTTCCGCCGGATTTTGGTTACAAATTGCCACCCGTTATGGATTACCCGTATCATCCTCCCATGCAGTGGTCGGAGCGATCGCTGGATTTAGTTCAATCGCCGCCGGACTTAAAGCCGTAGACTGGCCTATTATTGGTTTGATTTCCCTCACCTGGTTACTCACACCCTTGATGAGTGGGATAATTGCCGCCTTATTTTACACCCTAATCAAGCGTTGGATTTTAGATCAACCCGATCCCCATAATCAAATTCGAGAATGGATTCCTTGGTTGAGTAGTGCCTTAATCGCAATTTTTGGGGTGATCGTCTTCCCGATTTTGAGTTCCCCCCTACAAAACACCTTAAATCAGTGGGGGTGGACACTGCCTGTTCATGATATTCCCTTAGCCATTGGGGGAATAGCTGCGGTCAGTTTAACCTGGATCAGTTGGCGACAATTGGAACAACAACAAAACCTTCCTATTTCTAATTCCAGACCCGAAAAATTTCCAGGGATAGAAAAACAACTCGCTCAATTTCAGGTGATTAGTGCTTGTTTTGTCGCCTTTGCTCACGGGTCAAATGATGTGGGTAATACAATTGCGCCCTTAGCTGCAATTTTAGCAGTGATCAAAACGGGTTCTGTTCCTCTAGTCGATATTGAAATTCCCACTTGGCTGTTACTCTTAGGAGGTAGTGGGATTGTCACAGGATTAGCGATTTGGGGTAAAAACGTCATTAAGACCGTAGGAGAAAATATTATTTCCCTCGTTCCGAGTGAAGGGTTTTGTGCAGAATTAGCAACAGCAACAACCGTATTATTAGCGTCTCGTTTAGGACTTCCGGTTTCTACTTCCCATGCTTTAGTCGGAGGTGTGGTGGGAATTGGACTGGTGCAGGGGGGAAAGTCTGTGCGCTTAGATACCGTCCGTTCTATTATTTTAGCTTGGGTGATTACGGTTCCCACCGCAGCTTTGCTGAGTGCGATTCTATTTAAAGTGATGGAATCAATAACCAGATCCTGAATTAGCAACAGGCTCCTAAAACTTGTTTAGGAGATCGGATTTGGCAAATCTAGGACTATACAAGGACGCGATTTTACTGATATTTTTGGTGAATCATTAGAGAATGAGCTATTGTGTAGAGACCGACCATGCTTGGTTTCTACCAGGCTTTGGGGCAATTTTACCCCAGTCGCCATTTTTCCCGTTGTGCCTTTATCGGAGTCAGATTGTGAAACCGGGACACAGGCAGCGTGGGTATGAGTGGCGGAATAGCTGAATCAGCAGATAGATAAGAGGTTAATCACGAATGGGGACACAGGACAATCAACCGCCACCCTTGGGATCGGGAGAAACCAGAACACCAACAGACGAAATCCTCAATTCGGTGATGCAGGAGTTGGAAGCGTTTCATCGGCAAATGAAGGAACAAATGTCTCAGGACATTCAACGACTCCAAGCAGATAAAGTTCGTCTAATTGAGGATATTGACAGCCTGCAAACGGAATATCGGCGACTGCAATCTCAGCAGTTCCAAACGCTGTCCGATCGCATTCCTCCCAATCCAGCTTGGCTGAAACAACTGACCCAAATTGTTGCTCGTAATGTCGAACAAGCGTTGATTGCTCGGATTAATCAAATCAAAGCAGCCAGCGATCCACCTGTATTAACAACCGATCCCAGTGGACTGGTTCCCTTGTCTGATCTGGGAAAAGATGAAAATTTCAATAATCGACAATTGGAAGCGGTTTTGGAAACAAGCCTCAACCATACATTTCAGGCGTTACAGCAGGAATTAAGTCACTACCAAAGTGACCTGTCTCGACGCTTGAACAATATGCAAACCCTCGAACAGCAAGCCGAAGCTTTGTTAGAAGCCATTGTTGCTCGTTTACAGCAACAGGCTGAAGCCTCAACCCTGCCAGGAGATAGTTCCAGACGGGAATTTTCAAGCGGACGTCCTGAAGCCCTTCCCCCAGGGAAGACGACCCTAACGAAGACACCGGAAACCGCTCCTTCTGGGGCAAAACCCTCTTCTCCGGTGCAATTGGGCTTATTTTTAGCGTTACTATCGGCCGTATCCCTGTCGTTATTTAACGTCTGTCTCAAGATTATTCTCAAAGGGCCACAACCCCGTGAAATCTTGGGTTTATTTTCGCTGGAAGGAATTATTTCTCCTGGCATCGGAAATTCCTTATTAATTTTGTTACTCCGCATGATTGTGGTCATGGGACTGATGCCGATTGTGGCAACGTTTTTGTATCCCCCAGTGTGGCAGGATCTCCGACGTTTTCTTCAGTCTGGTGATCGTCGCTTAATGCTAACGGTGATTGGGAGTGGATTTTTCTTATTTTTATCTCAAGTCGCTATTTATGTGGCAATTGGTGAAATTCCAACCGGAATTGCGATTACGATTTTCTTTATCTACCCCATTGTTACGGTAATTGCTTCTTGGGGTTTATTTGGAGATCGACCCACGTTAATCCGAGTGATTGCCATGATTACGATTTTGGCTGGAGGTATTCTGTGTTTACCAGCCCGAAATCCTAATATCGCGATGGGTAATGTACAGGTAGGTGTGATCGCCGCAATCTGTGCAGGTGTAGCATTTGCGGGTTATGTACTGTTGACACAAGTGGCGGCGGGAAAACTGCATCCGATTCCCTTTAGCTTGGTGAACTTTGCGGCTATCTTTGTGTTTTCAGCCGTGAGCTTAATGGTATTACCCGATAATTTAGGGATTAGTATTGAACCGGGAGTTTGGAACGGGTTAATCATCGGTGGCGTTGTTTTAGGGGTTCTCACCCTATCGAGTTATTTATTAAACAATTTTGCCATTCGTTCGGCGGGAGCTTCCTTAGCCTCGATTATCGGGACTACGGGGCCAGCTTTAACGGCGTTGTTTGCTTTCTGGATTATTGGTGAATCCATTAAACAGCAGCAAATTTATGGGATGGCTTTAGTGATTTTGGGCGTGGGAGCCATGAGTGTTGAACGTATGATCGGCACCAAGCGTAAAGCCAGTTAGAGGTTAACGGTTGAGTGTTGACGGTTGACGGTTAACACTCAACACTCCTCTGTCTACTTTAAAAATACTCCCGTTCCTCTTAAGACATCGAGAAAGGCGAAAACGGCCGGAACATGGAAGCCATTTGACCAGATTGCAGCACCAATCACTCGTTCTAGGGGAGCGGGTAAGGCTCTAACTTGGACTTGGGGAGGAATGGGTAAGGCGGCTAAACGGGGTAAAATTGCGGCTCCTAAGCCTTGGGCGACCATACTAACAATGGTTGAATCTTCTTTAATTTGATAGGCGACTTTTAACGATTGTCCCCATTTTGCCCAATGTTCACGCACCGCAGAGGTACATTCGGCATAATTAAATAATATAAAAGAGTAGGTTGAGAGTTCTTCCCAGGTTAAGGTTTCGGGAATGTGACCGACACAGCTAGGGAGCAACACCACATATTCATCTCTGGCTATTTCCCAGGTTTGAAATTCTTCAGAACGGGGTAGCGGAACTAAGCCAATATCGACTTGACCTGTTCGTAAAGCTTGTTCAATTCCTAACGGATCGGTTTCGGTAATTGTGATTTCTACATTGGGAAAACGGCTCCGAAATAGAGCAACTTTTGAGGGAAGGATGTGAGTTGCGGCGCTGCGAAAGGATGCAACCCGAATTTTTCCTCGCTGTAAGCCTTTTTCTAAATTGACTTCATAATCAATGGTTTCACGCAGTTCTAAGATTTTTTGGGCGTGTAGCATTACCCGTTCTCCTATTAGGGTGGGACGAGCACCAAACCGTCCTCGCAGCAGCAAGGGGACACCCAGTTCATCTTCTAAGGCTGCGATCGCTCGACTCACAGCAGATTGAGAGATACTTAGACTTAATGCTGCTTCTGAAAAGCTTCCTTGTTCTGACACGACTAATAAAATTTCCAATTGGTCAATATTCATTTTCCTTAAGCTGTTAGCTATAGCGCAAGGGAACACCGAACACCGAACAGTAAGAAGTCAAAGGGTTTCAGGTTTGACTCCGAAGTCATAACCCATCATGGGGAGCACTATATTCACCTCCCCGACTTCAGTTGCGCGTGCAAACGTTGAGTTAACTTTAATAAACTAAGTTATATTATAGTAAATTTTTATCCATTTTTAATTGATAACCGTTATATTAAATTTAGCATCATTCATGAAAAATTTCTGTTTTATTATCCAATCTAGGATCACAAATATGTCAAAATTTACTCTTTTAGATTCTCAAAAAAAATGGATATATTTGTCTTGTTCAAGTCTATTATTAATCCTGGTTACTCTAGGTTTTTTTCACTTTGATAATAAAATTCGTAGAGGTCAGCAAGCACAAGGTAGATCAATTTTAAGGAGTTTAATTAAAAATCAAAATCAACAATTGAGAAAATATGGTAAATTTACTCCTAACTTAGAAAATCTATATCAAGGGACTTCAAAAGGTATCGGAACCTATCACTTTAAAATGACGGTAGAGTCAGATCGAGTATTTTTTGAAGCGATTCCTATTATTTGGCGACGGGTGAGTTACTCTGGCGCGATCTTTAAGATTAAGAACAATCAATCCGTTATCCTGGTGGGAGGAATTTGTAAAAGTCCTCGCTCCTCCTTTACGGCTCCAACTCCCATTCAACCTCCTTTTCCCAACTTTTATCAAGTTCGCTGTCCCCTTGATGCTCAATTGATGGATTCGATGAAATTCCTCAAATAAATAAAATTAAAACATGACAAAATCGCTACAGTTTCATATTATTCTATACTTATCATCTTTCAGGAACGAGAATAGTTGAGGTGCGATCGCTCAACCGAAACCGAGAAAATTCGCCTTAAGGGTTCTGGTTTTCTCCCCCTCTATACTGTTCTTCCCTCTAGGAAAAATTGCTACTGTAAAAAAAGTTATCTTTAATTACAGATTTGTATTACCAGGTTGTGTTAAATCAGTGAGTAAAATCATCCATTCAGTTATCGGTAATTAACAACATAGCAAACCCATCGCCTCGAAAGATACAGTTAATTTGTTTAACTTTCTTTTCAACGAACTAAGATTTGAGTAAAGTGACTATGAATCAACCTCAACACTGTTTAGGTAAGGTCTATCTTGTCGGTGCAGGGCCAGGAGACCCCGGCTTATTAACGATTAAAGGAAAAACCTTGTTAGAATTTGCAGATGTCGTCATTTATGATGCTTTAGTTAGTCCTCAAATCTTAGATTTAATTAACCCTCAAGCGGAAAAAATTCATGCGGGAAAACGACGAGGACGACACTCATTATTACAAGAAGAAACCACTCAACTGTTAATTGAAAAAGCTCAAACTTATGCTGTTGTAGTGCGGTTAAAAGGAGGAGATCCGTTTATTTTTGGTCGCGGTGGCGAAGAAATGGAAGATTTAATTCAAGCGGGTGTTCCTGTTGAGATTGTACCTGGAATTACATCAGGAATTGCGGCACCAGCTTATGCGGGAATTCCTTTAACTCATCGAGATCATAGTTCATCTGTTACCTTTGTAACGGGTCATGAAACCGCCGGAAAATATCGACCTTCTGTGAATTGGGAAGCACTCGCGAAAGGTTCAGAAACCATCGTTATTTATATGGGAGTTCACAATTTACCCTATATTATTCAACAGTTAACCCAAGCTGGACTATCCCCGGAAACTCCTGTGGCGTTAATTCGCTGGGGAACTCGACCGGATCAAGAAGAGTTAATTGCAACCTTAGAAACCATCGTTCAAAAAGTAGAAGAAACAGGTTTTGAAGCCCCTGCGATCGCTGTTATTGGTTCGGTTGTGAATTTTAAATCCCATTTGAATTTGTAGAAGTAAATAAGGATATTATATGAAAACACAAAATAATTTATATGAACAGGATTTTTACCTCTGGACACAAATCACGGCTAAACAGTTAAAAGAAAATAAATTTAATGAAATTGATAAAATAAATTTGATTGAAGAAATTGAAAGTATGGGAAGAAGTGAAAAACGGGAATTAAAAAGTCGTTTAATTGTGTTATTAATGCACCTATTAAAATGGCACTATCAACCCGAAAAACGCAGTGAAAGCTGGCGCAGTACCATCACAGAACAACGGATTTGTATTGAAGGGTTATTAGAAGATAGTCCCAGTTTGAAGCCTCTGCTTCCAGAAGTGTTTGAAGACTGTTATCAAAAAGCCCGTTTAAAAGCATCGGATGAAACAGAAATTAAGTTGAATTTCTTTCCCAAGGAGTCACCCTTTAGTTTAAAGGAAACTTTAGAATATGGTATAATCTAAAGATAATTACAATATTCATCAAAGTGTGCTGACAAAACAAATCTCTATTAATGCTTGGAATAATGCTATTAATCAAATTAATAATAGTGAACAAAATCCAGAAAAAATCAAACAATTATTTGAGTCTTGGGCTGATTTAGATGATGAAATTGAGCAAAAAGAAACCTTAAAAATTATTGAATCTTTAGAAGATGTTTCAATTTAATGAGTAAAGTTATTTTATTAGATTCTGCACCAGCAAGCATTTATCGTTATTTGTTGATGCTAGGGAATGGTAAGAAATTTAACAGCTATTTTTACTACAATTTTTTATATATTGTTTGAAAACATTCGATAATTTAAACCTGATTTTATCTCCTGTTACTTTAGTTACTAAATATCTGTCTTGTAAAGATTCTAAACTATTAATTAAATCAGTTGAAGATAAATTTAAACTTGTTTTTAAATCTTCTCTGGATACAAGCTGTTCAGAATCACTCAATTTAATCACAATTTGTTGTTCTATTGGTGATAATCTATTAAATAATAGTTGTAAATTTGTTTGTATATCTTTAGGAATTACTAATTCATTATCGGCTAAGAATTCACCAATATAGCCATCATAAATATTTTTAATTGAGTTAGCAATAGTTTTTAAATAAAAAGGATTACCTTCATATAAATTGATTAAATTTGACCAACTCTCTTCATTTTTTAATCCCATATTAATGAGAATTTCACGACTATCTAATCCTGATAACTCTAAGCATTTAACGGGATATAGTTCCTCATCTAAACATTCCATTTCTTTACATTTTTCCTGACTTATTACAATTACATGACTTTGATGCTCTGTTTCAATAATTCTAGTAAAAAAGTTTTGATAATCTTGATATTGAGATTGATATTGTCCTGCAAATTCACCAGTAATAAAGATATTTTCAACATCATCAAGAATTATTAAACATCGTTTCTCTCTAAAAATATCAAATAATTGTTTTAATTTATTATGGTTATTAGGTTTAATTTGTTTTTGACTAATATTGAGTAAATCATCAATTAATAAATCTAAAGATTCAGGATATTTTAAACTTCTCCAAATAATCACTTCAAATTGTTCTAGGTTTAAGTCAATAAATCTTCTAACCAAGTAACTTTTACCTATTCCTGATAATCCTAAAACTGAGATTAAAGGTGTATTTTGATTGAAAATCCAATTAGAAAGGGTTTGTAATTCAGTTTCTCTGTTATAAAATTTGAGTATTTTAGGCGCGAAGGTTAAATCTTGATAAGATGATTTAAGATAATTACTATTTTGAGGTAAATTTTGTGTGGTGTTAACATATAAATTGCCGTGAATATGATTGATATTTTGTAAAAAGTAATGATTCCCTGAATTAATTAATCTTTCTATAGATGTAGAAAAATTAGATTTTTTAACATCAGCTTCTTGCCCTAAATCTTTTAATTCTTGAGAGACAATACTATATAATTCACGACTAATTTTACCGATATATTCCTCATCATAATTTATCCCTTCAGCAATGTCAGAGTAGGTTTGATGTTGCAAAATTCCTAAAATAGCCCTTCTTTGTAAATCATCCAGAGGGTTTCCTGTGTGTTTAGATACTAAGTGATCCATTAATTGTAAAACTTCTGTAATAGACATAAAAGCTATATTCAGTAATGGTTTCAGGGATTATAGCATAGTTTTCTATTCAGAAAAATCAGAAAATAACGGTTTTTAACAGTTTTGCTGTAATTTTTTTTTATAAAATAAGTCAGGAAATACAAGAAAATAACGGTTTTAGAAAGTAGAAGTATTCTGAAATATTTGGCATACTCATCAGAAGACTCAGATTTAAACTTACAAAAATTGAGTTAGTTTGATTTTTGAGGTAAACATAGTTTTTAACAATTATTAGAGGTTAAAAAATGTCCGTAGATAAGTTCGTAGAAGGTTTTGCTGGTGAACTAGCTAAGGAAGCAGGGAAAGCTGCCGCAAAAGCGTTAATAGATTATTGGCAACAGTCAAAGACTCGGAATTATGCAGTAACTCAATCTATAGAACAAAACCTTAAACAAGGTGATTATGAAATTAAAAATCTTATAAGTCGTCATTCTGGACGCTATAAAGTAACTTTGATCACTCCAGAGGATACTTATATTATCAAAGTAGATGATGATGAGTATATATTAGATGCGGCTGAAAAATCTGGATTATCTAAGTTAGATTTACCTTATTCTTGTCGTGCTGGTGCTTGTTCATCTTGTGCTGGAAAATTAATTGCAGGTAGTGTTAGTCAATTAGATAATTCTTTCTTAGATGATGATCAAATTGAAGCTGGTTATGTTCTAACTTGTATTGCTTGTCCAACTTCAGACTGCACAATTATCACACATCAAGAGGACGAACTTATTTAATTATAATTAACCTACATTTAAGGTTAGTTCGATAACAGGCAAGATGCCTGTTCCACACTGTGCTTAAATCTTGGTTTTAGATGTAGATAGGCGATCGCTCTTTTCCCTAATCTTCCCATTAAAACAGCGATCGCTTTTATTTACCGATTAATCTATCATATTCAGCATGAGTACCCATCCAAAACCATAAAATTCCATTTTAAACTTCAATTCCCAACGCACGATCAGCTTTTCCCACTCTTACAGACCAATATTTATTAACTTTCTTAAAATGTAAAGATAGAATTCTAAACAACTATTCATCTAAATTCATGTGACCTTGAAATCCGGTAATAATTCTTCGTCCATCTTTGAGAATATGAATTTCAACTTGATCTGACGCCCAAGTGAGTTGATCTTGTAATTCCTGATTAAAAACGTGAACCCGTTGATTTCGAGAAGAAACTAAAGAATTTGGAGAATGAATGGCTAAGGATTCTGTATAAGGGCCATCAATTAAAATATCCAATTCTGCTAATAAATCTTGAGCGTGGGGAGGCGCGTCTGGAGATTGTAATTCTGTTAAGGTAAAGCCTGTAAAGGACATCACATTGAATCCTTTCGCTTTAACCAGTTTTGCTAATTGAGTTAAAGCTTCAGCTTGCCAAAAAGGTTCGCCCCCTGAAAATGTTACCCCTTGATTTCGAGGATGTTGTAAAATTTGTTCTGCTAGATCTGCAACCGCAATTAACTGATTAGGTTTAAATGACCAAGACTCAGGATTAAAACACCCCGGACATTCCCGCAAACACCCCTGAACCCAAACCACCGCCCGACATCCAGGGCCATTGACCTCAGATTCATCCACATAACCCATAATATTGAGATATCCGGGTGGAATAAAGAGGTCAGAGGGGGGGACAGACTTCACGGTTTTCATCACGTTCTCCTTCCATTGATTTCACAGTTAATGGGTGAAAATTTTGATCTATAGTTCTACCTTGGCTTGATTTTTTAGAATTGAAGCCAATATTAATTATTTTTACAGATCTTTGGGAAAGACTAAACCATTGATGAAGCAGCCGGAGTAATAATTTCTTGAAATTGAATCACATCCAAACGCGGATCAACATGACTGACTTTCACTTCAAACTGTTCTCCAACTTCCACAGCACGGCTAAACCGCATCGGTAATTCTAAAGCTAACTCTTCTAAAAAGACTAACCCTAAATTAGCATCTTCCCGCAACCATCGCAACATCGTGGCTTGCCAAATTTCATCACTATTACGACGTAAAAACTCCAAACTCCAATAACGATTCGTTTCCCGTTCAACTTTAGAGGCTTCTTTCACCGCAGGCCCTAAACTCATCACCATTTCCTGCATTTGTTCCACAGAAAAAGGAGGCGATTCTCCTCGCAGATGAGCTTTAATTTGAAAATGAGCCAACAAATCACTATAACGGCGAATGGGTGATGTCACCTGGGTATAAGTCTCTAACGCCAAACTGGCATGGCGGGAAGGAGTTAAACTCACTTCGCTACGAGGCATATAACGCCGCATCGCACAAGCTCGAACTGCCCCAGGAGGTAACTGCATCAACTCTTCTTCTGGGGGTAATTCCGGTTGCGGTTGACTGCGATAGGGCAAAGCTAAATTATGGGTTTGGCCATAACGGGCGGCGACTTCTCCGGTTAAAATCATCATTTCCGCCACCATTTGTCGGGACGGAGAATCTTCTAACACCGTAATACTGATTTCCTCGCCGTTCACCTTAATTAGCGACTCTGGCATATAAATACTAATCGCCCCATTGGCATTGCGCCATTCCTTACGACGTTTAGCCCAGATCGATAAAGCATCAATTTCTGGCTCCCCTTGGATGCCAATTTGCAACATCTCATCCACATCATCGTAGGTGAGGCGATAGGTTGGTTTAATCGTACTGACATGAATACTATAATCTTGTACCCCACCCCTTTCATCCAGAATCACACCAAAACTCAAGGCACAACAAATTTGGCCCTGAACTAAACTCATCGGCCCCGTTGCCAATTCTGAGGGGAACATGGGAACCATCCCCGTCGGTAGATAAACCGTTGTGGTTCGCCGACGAGCTTCTAAGTCTAGTTCATCTCCAGGGGAAATTAAACGAGTCGGATCAGCAATATGAATCCAAATTCGTTGTCGTCCATCCTCCAAAATCTCTAAGCTTAAACCATCATCAATCTCACGGGTACTCTCATCATCAATGGTATACACCTTCAGATGAGTTAGATCTAAACGGTTAACATCGGGATCAGGGGGGGGAGAATTTAAGCAACATCGAGCTACTTCAAGCACTTGAGTTGAAAATTGGGTGGGAATTTGACTGCGACGTAGAGATAGGTTTTCATGTAGACCCCATATCCCTAAGTCTACTAACAGTTGGAACGCAGCTTGGGGCGTTTGAGATCGTTCCAAAGTTGCCAACGTTTCTAAAGCGGGTGCAATATTGGAAGCTTCTTCTCCATAAAGTGCAAAACGCTCTAACGCATCCAAGCGGGTACGATCGCTATTTTGCCATTCTACCACTTCACCCGCTAGTCTCTTTTGGATTCGCAGCCAATATTCTTGAACATCTCGTTGCTTTTGCTGTTCAACTTCCTGCTGATGTTTAATCTCTGCAACTTGATTAGGAGAGCGAGGTTCGTAGCGATCGCCCTTCTGTTTGAAGTAGAGTTTATCATTAGACAACAGCACATAACTGGCATAACATTGAGGCGGACTCTGCTCCGAAAACAAAAGCAGAGCCATTTCTTTGGGGTCTACGGTATCTCCTTGCTCCACTAAAATTTCCCAAGCCACCTCTAAACTTGACGGATCAAGATAAGGTTGCAATTCTTTAGTAAACGCCGGAATATCCGCAGGTTTATATGTAGCCCCCGTTACCTCGTAAGCAATTTGCCGAGGGTGAACCGTATGAGCTAGGAGGTTTTCATCAATAACAACCCAGTGTTTTTTACCTTCAGGTCGGTCAGCAACGGCGAGGCGACGCTCTCCGTGTAATCTAAGCTCAATCAGAGTACCCTTTTCCACAGATAAAATTAGCCTTCCTTGTTCACAAAAGGCAACATAGCTAGAATTCTAGCCCGTTTAATCGCTTGTGTCAGATCTCGTTGCTGTTTACAGGTCAGCCCGGTAATCCGACGTGGTAAGATTTTACCGCGTTCTGTAACAAATTTCCGTAACAGTTCGATATCTTTATAATCGATTGGAGTTCCGGGTTTAATGGGGGAAACTTGGCGACGGAAGTAAGTCATGCTGAAATTAATCCTCTATGAATTGCTGAAATTGGTTTAAGGGTGGACGTTAGTGTTTCAGGAATGAACACCAAGGGGATCATTACTTAATTTCTTTGTGAACCGTGTGTTTGTTACAATGGCGACAAAACTTTTTCAGTTCTAAGCGTCCTGTCGTATTCCGACGGTTTTTGGTTGTGGTATATCGAGACACCCCTTGGGAACGCTTATCCGAGTTTGTACGGCACTCCGTACATTCTAAAGTAATAACGAGGCGAACACCTTTAGCCATAATTGTAAACAGTTTTGATTATTTAAGCACAAATATTTATTATTTCATCTCTCGCTTCACTTTGTCAATAAAATAGCGGATTTTCACATCCAGGGAGTAGCCCCGTCTGCTACCAATCACAATCGTATGCCCAATGCGGTCATGAACCGTCTGAGGATGACGACTGGTATCGAATAAAACGGCTCCACAATCTATGATAATAGGCAGCATCAATAACAAAATTGCGGCATTTCCAGAGGCTAGATTCCCTAAACCGAGCAGAAACAGAAAAGCGCCCAACCCGATCACCGCTTCTCTTTTTGTTAGTTCTAAAAGGCGAGGGGTTCGGTAAAATTGACTGTCAACCACTCGAATATCAAAAGCCCAGTGTCCCAAACTCTGTCCTTGATTTTTAGACACAACAACAACACGACAGACTAACCAACTCATCATAAATACAAATAAGAGAGTTAGCCCGTTAGCACTTAACGCAAAACAAAATAACCCAACCAACAAAAAATCAATCCCTAAAGCCCCATAACGACGCCACATGGGTACTTTAGGATCAGGTACAGGGATTAAATCAGAACTCATGATCACAGCCAAATAACCAATATTCTTAAAAATAACAAAACCTCCTTCTGATTAATTAGAAAGAGGCTTGATTTTTTGATTGAATGGATTGAAAAAATATAAACAAAACATTGAAGACTGCATAGAGAATCAGAAGAAAACAGATGAGGTCAAGCCCTCGGTCTGTTAGTGTGTCTCGGCTGCATCCATCGCTGGACTTCGACCTAACACCTATAAACGGGTGTTCTGCCCGTGACCTTACTTGGTTAAGCCAATGAGAGTAATCATCTTGAGGTGGG
>NZ_JADEWU010000064.1:0-32275 GCF_015207485.1 Planktothrix mougeotii LEGE 06226 | reverse complement strand
GGACTAGCTACGCATCCATTGGTGGGTTCTTTAACGCTTGCCGATAACGTAGTCAGTTAAGACTATAGCTGGTCAGCTATCCAAAGAGGAGGCATGAAGCCCCGTCTCTTCAGAGCGGGGTGCTGACAGTAATAAAGGGTCTAAATTAACTTGTCGATAGCATAACATAAATTTCCTAAAAAGTGGCTCGAATTTAAAAAATATTTTAAAATGAGAGGGTTTCAAGCGTTTATCCTCATCATTCTTACTATGACAATTCCTATTGACCAAATTTTCAATATTGCCAATCTGTTTGTGCTTCCTTTTTGGGCGTTAATGATTATTTTACCGAACTGGGGAGTGACCCGAAAAGTCATGGAGTCCTATCTTCCTTTTGTGTTGTTAGCGGTCGTTTATTTATATCTGTTTATTAGCAGTATTAACCCTGAAAATGCCGCAGCATTATCTAATCCAAAATTATCAGATATTGCCCATTTCTTTGCCGATGAAAACGCCGCAGCAACGGGATGGATTCACTTTTTAGTGATGGATTTATTTGTAGGACGTTGGATTTATTGGGATGGACAAAAAACGGGAATTTGGACAAGTCATTCCTTAGCCTTTTGTTTATTTGCAGGGCCCTTTGGATTATTATCTCATATTCTAACGAGTTGGATGAGTAAGCTGTTCTTTTCTCAACCCCAGTCTGATATTAATCCGGTATCAAATTCTTAGATAGCGAGAAACCGGGTTTCTGTCTTAATCTTTCCTGCATAATAGAAAGATAGCTGAAAAAACCCGGTTTCTGAGTCCCTACGTTGTATCGAGAAACCGGGTTTCTGTCTTAATCTTTCCTGTATAACAGAAATCTTGCTAAAGAAACCCGGTTTCTGAGTCCCCACAGTTGTATCGAGAAACCGGGTTTCTATCTTAACTTTTCCTGCATAATAGAAAGATAGCTGAAAAAACCCGGTTTCTGAATCTACAATTTTAAGGTAAAAATATGGCAGTTGAATATGATTTAGTGGTCATTGGTGGGGGTTCTGGGGGGTTAGTGGTTGCGAGTGCAGCAGCGCAATTGAAAGCAAAAGTTGCCTTAATAGAACGCGATCGCTTAGGGGGGGATTGTTTATGGTTTGGCTGTGTTCCCAGTAAGTCTTTAATTCATGCTTCACGAGTAGCCTATGAAGTCAAAAATGCAGCTAAATTTGGCATTTATACCGACAATTATAACATTAATTTTGCTCAAGCCGCAAGTCATGTTCAACAAGTTATTTCAACAATTCAACCTCATGATTCTCCTGAACGATTTGAATCTTTAGGGGTTGAGGTTATTTTTGGTGAGGGTCAATTTTTAGACAAAAAAACCTTTAGTATTAACGGACGTCAACTAACGGCTAGAGCTTTTGTCATGGCAACGGGTTCCCGTCCAGCTATTCCTAATATTCCAGGGTTAACTGAAGCGGGTTTTCTGACGAATGAACAGGTATTTTCTGTGCAAAATTGTCCTGAATCTTTAGCCGTTATGGGAGGAGGGCCAATTGGTTGTGAACTCGGACAAGCTTTTTCGCGGTTAGGGTCAAAAGTCACAATTTTATCGAGTCACAATCAAATTTTACCGAAAGAAGATCCTGAAGCAGCACAGGTGGTTCAAGATCAATTGTTATCCGAAGATATTATTATTTTAAATAATACCAAAGCAGAACGAGTTGAAATCGAAAATGGCAAAAAGAAAATTATTGCGGGAAACCATAACATTTTAGCTGATGAAATTTTAGTTTCGGTGGGGCGAGTTCCCAATATTGAATCCTTGAATTTAGAAGCGGCGGGTGTTACAATTAGTCAATCAGGAATTAAAGTTAATCATAAACTCCAAACTACTAATCCCCGTATTTACGCTTGCGGAGATGTGATTGGTGGGTATCAATTTACTCATGTTGCGAGTTATGAAGCCGTTGTCGTGCTAACCAATGCCCTATTTTTTCCGATTAGTAAAGTTAACTATCGTGTGATTCCCTGGGCTACTTTTACCGAGCCTGAATTAGCAAGAGTGGGGTTAACAGAACAGCAAGCAAAAGAACAGTATGGAGAGGATGTTTATGTTTTAAAACAACCCTTTTCTGGTGTTGATCGTGCCCTCGCAGAAGCAAAACCCCAGGGATTTGCTAAAATTATTACTAAAGGAAATGGGGAAATTTTAGGTGCTCATCTTGTGGGTTCATCGGCGGGAGAGTTAATTCATGAAATTGTTTTAGCGATGTCCCATCGACTTAAGGTTTCTGCCTTGACAGGAATTCATATTTATCCTACCTTATCAGAAGTTAATAGTAAGGCTGCCTTATTATTGAAAAAACAACAATATGCGAATAATAATTGGCAACAAAGTCTTTTACAACGTTTTTTTAATTGGAGGCGATCGCTGTAATCAAAGCTTATGAAAATTATCACTTTTAATATTCGTTATGATAAACCCGATCTGGGTAATAATGACTGGAAATTTCGTCGTTATGCGATCGCAAAATTGATTCAAAACTATGATCCAGATATCATTGCAACTCAGGAAGGAAAAGCGCATCAACTCCTAGATTTACATCGATTATTACCCAATTATCAAAGTATTGGGACGGATAAAATAGGAAATGGAACCGGAGAATATTGTGCAATTTTTTATCATCCTCAACGGTTTTATTGTGCCAACTCCCATGATATTTGGTTAAGTAACACCCCGAATTTAGTCGGAAGTATTAGTCCAGAATGGGGAAATAAAACCCCTAAACTCCTAAGTTGGGGAGTTTTTATCTCCAGGGAAACTCAACAACAAATCACAATTTTTAATACCCATTTAGATTATTACAGCGAACAATCTCGAAAATTGAGTATTCCCTTAATTCAAAACTATTTGAGTCAAGTTAATTCTCAAGAGTCTTTATTAGTGTTATTAGGAGATTTTAACGCTCAACCTGATAGCGAAGAACGCCAAGAATTATTAAAACCCCTTGGGAATGGTATTAAATTGTTAGATAGTTTATCAGATTCCCCTTTAACAACTCAACAAACCTTTCATAATTTTACAGGTGAAGCTATTGCGGCCGTCGATACGATTTATTATGATTATCGAATACAATTAAAATCTATTGTGATTGATCAAAATCAAAGGGAAGGGATTTGGCCATCGGATCATTTTCCGGTTATTGGAGAATTTAATTTACCCTAAATCATTTTAATATGAAATCTTTAAATGGACGCACACCACCCTCTAAGGGCGAGAGAACCTCGCCCCTACGATGGGCGATAATTTGTATATCAGATTTAAACTTCTGATTTCTTATTGTCCTAAATATCCCCTCGGTGTAATCATCCAATTTTCATAAATATCTGTACTTTGATTACCTATAATTACTGTTGTTAACATATCCACCGCATCAGGATTAAACTGTTCTAAAGTAGTTAAGGTAATTTCCTGATCACAACGATAGGCAGAACGAACCATTGCTACTGGAATATTGCCAGAACGAGCGTCTAAAAAAATGCGTTTAGCGGTGTGTAATTGCTCTGTACGAGTGCGCGATCGCGGATTATATAAAATACACACAAAATCTGCCTGGGCTGCCGCAATTAATCGGTTTTGAATCACCTCCCAAGGTGTTAATAAATCACTCAAACTAATCGCGCAGAAATCGTGCATTAAGGGTGCTCCCACCCGACTCGCTGCCGCCTGTAACGCACTAATCCCCGGAAACACCTGCACCATCGGAGTTTTGCCATCCCAACCCCTAGCCCGTAACTGTTCAAACACTAACCCCGCCATGCCATAAATGCCACAGTCCCCCGACGATACCACCGCCACCGTTAACCCCCATTGGGCCAAATCAATCGCCCGTTCTCCCCGTTGACGCTCTTGGGTAATGGGATAGGATTCAACAATCTGACCGGGACGCAATAAAGGCCGAATTAAGTCCAAATACAAGGAATAGCCAATCACCGCATCCGCCTGAACAATAGCGGTTTGCGCCGCAGGAGTAATTTGATCCAGTTCCCCAGGGCCAGTTCCCACTAAAAACAGATGGCCTGTGCGTCCAGTATATTCCTGTTCAGCTTGGGCAATAGCCACCGTTACCGCCTGTCCAATTCGGTTGGAGGTTGAAGAGGTTTGTAAATGATCTCGGTAAATTTGCTTAGAAACGAATAACGTTTTTACTCCTGCGGCTTGTAAGGCGGCGGCTTCGGCCACACTGGGAGTTCCCACTTCGGCTTCAACAATTTCAGAGGGGTTAGGAACGTCCATCTGGCGTAAAACTTCCGAGGGAAAGGTGCGTAACGGCCAATTCCGAGCTTCACACAATTCCACTAACCCGGCTTCATCTCCTTTAATATCCAGGGTGGCGATTCCTGCGATCGCTTCTTCCGCTAAATGATACTGTTGTAAAGCCTGCTCAATAGCTTTTTCAATCAAGGCTCTAGGGGTATTGCGTTCACAGCCTACACCCACCCATAAGACTCTGGGAAACCACTGAACTTGAGTTGTATTGGATACTCGACGTTGAGAACTAATACAGATGTGAAATTTCGCGTCTGAATTGGGGGTAAAATCAAACGGATGATCGGGGGGTAACGTTGTTTGCCATAACGTTGAACCCCCATCCTGAAGCACGTTAACTTGTTCTCCTCTGGCGATCGCCCCACTTACGGCTGTCCAATCTCCTGGCCCCTGTCGCCAACCGAAGGGAACCCCTAACAAATCTAGCGCCGGTAATCCTAAAGCGTTAGTCGCCCCTGTAATAATAGGTGTGGCGTTCAATTGTCGAGCTACTAAACGAGTCAGTTGATCAGCGCCGCCTTGATGTCCACTACAGAGACTGATGACAAATTTCCCAGTTTGATCCAGCACTACAACCGCAGGATCACTAGATTTATGCTGTAATAAAGGAGTAATTAATCGCACCACAGCACCAGCAGCTAAACCAAAAATAAACCCTCGGTGACTTGACCACAGACTTGCTAGGTGTTCCGATAGAGAGCCGGAATAGACTTGTGTTCCAGGTAAGGGGTGGAGTGTGTTGGGTATCCACAAAATGGCATTTAAACCTTGACAAAGGGGTTGAAGTTGTTGTAAAGCCTGGGGGGTGGTGGCAATAGCAGCAATGGGTTGAAAGGATTGAAATTGGGAAAAACTCATCGGTTGGGGTGACAACTATAGATTAGAATAAAGAACTTGTTTCTTTTTGATTGTAAATTGGGAAGACTCTGATTGATTCACAAAAAGTTGAGTCTTGATCAAGTGTTGAATGGGACAAAGCCTCGGATCAAGTGATCAATATTTTATTTTAGGTAAAAAGGCGGAGCATCTGTAATGGATCAGAAAACGGAATTATTATTAAAGTTAGATATTTTTAGAGAATTTTATACAGAAGAAGTCGAACTGATTAGTGAGTATTTTTCGATTCATAAGTTCTTTGATTTACAAGTAATTCTGCCCCAAACAGGTCAGGATTCCTCCTTTGGAATTATTCTATCTGGGGAAGTCAGCGTTATGGGAGATCAGATGGAAAATACCAGTCGCACCCCTGGAGATATTTTAGGGGAAACGGCATTTATCCAAGGCCGTCGATCAGATTTTATTGCGGCTAGTGATGGAGCGATCGCGATTATGACTTTTGATGATATTGAAAAGTTAAAATTAAAACAACCCTATGTCGCCGTTAAATTAATCAGTTTGGTCACTCGTAATCTGGTGAATAAATTACGAAAAAATCCCCCCGAAAATACAACGGAAATCATAGTATTATTGGCGGATAATCATTTATTTTCCGATTTGATTAATTTAGTCAAGGATCATCTTCATATTATTGAAAAATTCTCAATTATTACCTCTGATAAATTCAAGATTTTTTTAGAGGATACAACAAATTTAACCGTTAGCGAAGTCATTGAATCTCATTATTTAATTCTAGGAGAAACAGCCATTGGTTCCCGTATTTTATTAGATCAGGTTAAAGCGATTGTGTATCTACGAGATCCGACAACAAGCGAATCTAATCCCCCAGCTATTGAAGCTTTATCGAGGTTGTGTGACTTGCAGCAAGTTTTGTTTGCCACCAATTTATTAACGGCTAATGCTGTTTTTCAATATTTGGAGTAACCCCAAAAATTACATTAATTGAAATGAATTAAAAGGAGCTTAAAACCCATGAACAAGCAAGTTTTAATTTTAGGAGGTCGAGGACGAATTGGCAACAGTGTTGCTGAGGATTTAGCTCAACATACTGCTGCTGAGATTACCATTACCGGACGCAAAATAACCGGAAATATTGTCCTTAATCCTCGGTTTCAGGTGTTAGAATTAGATCTAGCCGATCAACAAAAATTAGAAACCGCGATCGCAAATTCCGATTTAGTCATCCACTGTGCAGGGCCATTTCATTATCGAGATACAAAGGTTTTGCAAGCTTGTATTCAACAGAAGGTTAATTATATTGATGTGAGTGATAATCGTGGATTTACGAGCCGGATTTTAGAGCATTCAGAAGCCGCTCAAAAAGCTGGAATTACCGCTATTATTAATACGGGTATTTTTCCCGGTATTTCTAATAGTATGGTGCGTCAAGGCGTTGAACAATTTGATCAAGTTGAAAAAATCCATTTAAGTTATGTCGTTGGGGGGTCTGGTGGTGCAGGAATTACCGTAATGCGAACCACCTTTCTAGGGTTACAACGTCCGTTTGACGTGTGGATAAACGGACAATGGAAAACCATTAAACCCTATAGTGAACGAGAAACCATTGAATTTCCTTCCCCCTACGGAAAAACAGGAGTCTATTGGTTTGATATGCCGGAATGTTTCACTTTAGTAGACTCTTTTCCAGCTAAAACAGTTATCACAAAATTCGGTACAGTTCCCGATTTTTATAATTATTTAACCTGGAGTGTTGCCCATTGGTGGCCCGCCAGTTGGTTACAAAATCCTGCTGTCATAGAGTTTCTCTCCCAAGTCAGTTATCGTATGACCAATGTTACGGATATTTGGAGTGGAATTGGGGTCGCTGTTCGCTCTTGTGTGACCGGAATAAAACAAGGGAAAACCGTTGATTACTGTTCAACAATTGTTCATGAAAATACCGCCACCATTGCGGGAATAGGAACTGGAACAATTGCAGAATTATGCTTAAACGGAGAACTCCAAAAACCCGGTGTTTGGCCTGTTGAACAAGTATTATCAACTCCCTTATTTGAAGCCGCCATGAACAACCGAGGCATTAACATTCAAACCTCGTAGGGTGCGTAAGCTCCGCGCACGCACCACCCTTAAATTTATCGTAACTCTTTAAGACGCTCTAACGCATCTTCATAAGAAGCTTTTCGGCCTAATTTATCATAAAGTTCAGCAGCTTTTTGGAAATCCGCGATCGCTTTTTCTTTATTATTTAATTGCAAATAAGCTAAAGCTCGATTATAATAAGCATCAGCAAAACCCGGATTTAAACGAATTGCTTCAGTGTAATCTTCTATCGGATTAGGAGCGCGAGTCGGTTCAATAATTCGAGTAGCCAAAAGGGTTCGAGCAATTCCCCGATTAAAATAAGCTTCAGGCGTATTCGGGTTTAATTCAATCGCTTGATTAAAAGAATCAATTGCATCCCAAGTTTCCCCTTGATCTAATAAGGTTAATCCTTGAAAATAATAAGCTTGATAACTTTGAGGATGATCTAAAGATACAGGACTCGCTTCCGGCAGTTTTTCATCAATGACTAAATCCGATGATTTTAAACCCGTTTCTAATAATTTTGTCATAAATAAATTAATCGGAATAGCCGCATTAAATCCCGTTTTAATCGGAGCCACATCCCCGGAACTGGTTTGAGCAAAACCAAATTCTCCCTGCCCATGTAACCCTACGACACGGGCTTCCGAATCGAAAACCGGCCCCCCACTCATCCCACTCCAAGTCACCGCTTGATAGCGTAAATTATAGCCTTCTGGACGATTTTTCGGGCGACTGGTGACTAATCCTGGGGATAATTCCGGTTCCCGTTCAACACCCGTTAATCCTCCCGTTGCTGGATATCCATACACATAAATTTGAGCCCCAATTACCGCCTGTTCAGAATTTCCTAATGTAGCCACAGGATATTGTTGAGAACTCTCAAATTGAATAATTGCTAAATCCGGTTCTCGGTCATCATTTTGTAACCGCATAATCTTCAAACTTGGATGGCTTTTACCATCAGAAGTTCGCACACTATATTCCACATTTGCATCTTCAACAACATGATTAACAGTCAAAACCGTGTAAATCTTACCATTTTTAGCAATAATTACCCCAGAACCATCTCCTAATTGACTATTAATTTGCACAGTAATGGGTTCGGCAATTGCTGCTACTTGTTGTGCTGTTTTTGCCATTACAATTGTTGATTGACTGACAACTATTGCAGCCACCGTTCCCGTCAGCAGATAAAGAAAGGAATCAGACGAAAATAACCTTAAACTCATGATTCAACTCCTATGTATAAATTCCCTTGATTAGCCATTATCCGTTATCCACTAGCTGTTAAAAATTAGGATAAAAATTAGCAAGAGGACAATATAATCCATAGACCAGGACTTACGCATTCATATCAAAGAAACCGGGTTTCTGACCCAGATTTTGTCGATGAAATCCAGATTTTTATTCAGAAACCCGGTTTCTGGGTAAATCCTATAGACGAAAATTCACTGGATTTGTTCATCATTTTTCTAATTTCTATTTTAAGCTAATACCAATTCACTGAAAACAATAGAACACTTCTGACTTCCTCCCCCTGTAGAGACTTGTATAGTCAGGGCTATTTCATTCTTAAAGTTTCTTATCCCTAGAGCCAAGATGCAGTGGGATGTTCAGCCAATATTTTCTCGTTTTTATGATCGATCTAATTTTTATATGAGATATCAATGTTATTTTGAACTTGAAAAATAACTTAATAATGAGATTATTTAACCTAAAGAAACTATAAAGAAAGGGCTTAAATCAATCAAAAAAATCTTACAATTATCTGAAAATAAAGGTCATCAGTTAGGTGATTTAGTGATCATTGCAAGGGATTGGGTTTTAGATCCAATGGTTTATGGCGCAAATGTTTAAGTTTAGTTAACTTGATTGAACTAACTATGTTTGAACGCTTTACACAAGAAGTAAACAACGCTCTTGATTTGGCTCACCATGAAACCAAAAACTTGAGTCATCGGGAAATGGGGACAACACAGCTTCTTTTAGGTTTAATTAGGCAGGAAAAAGGTTTAGCAGCGCAGCTACTTAGAGAGGCGGGAGTTACCTTAGAAAATGCCCGCCTAGAGGTTGAGACAATACAGGGACGAGGCGGAGGATCTTACAGCAAAATTTCTTACAGTTATTATACCACAGAGGTATTGGAATTTTCTGTGGAAGAAGCCGATCAGTTAAAGGACTCAGAAATTGACACGCACCATCTGCTGTTAGGTTTACTCAGGCAAACACAGGGAGGGGCAGTCAGGGTTTTGCAAAATTTGGGAGTTAAACCCAACGAGTTACGGACTCAAATTTTGCGTAAGTTAGCAGAGCAAGGTCATCCGACTGCATCCCAATTTTTGCCAAGTTCTCCTCCTGTTAATTCTAATGGAACAAACTCAAATACAGACAATTCGGTTCCTGTATCTCAGCCCATTAAAATATCAAGTTTACCTGAAGTTTCCGTTCCTGTACCTGAGCCAGTACAATTACCCGATCCTCCAAATGATATTGAACCCATTATAGAGGTTCCGGTTCCAACAAATCAAGAAATGGAGAAGTTTATATTTCAGCTAGTTAGGGTAACTTTTGAAAGTCAAGGAAATGAGGAAAATGTACACAATTTTTTTAGAGATAATTTAGATAAATTAAATCATAGGTTTCCTGATTTTTTGCGAAATTGGTGGCATTCTAAAGTTCCCCATTTTGATCCCAACCAAAAGCTAAAGTTAGCCAAGAGAATATTAGCAATTAGCAGTTTAATTAGAAAATTTGAGGAGGGAAGTCGAGAGATTAATCTGGAAATTGCGCTGACAGGATATAATATTGTATCTTCTGTTTTTACCGAAGCTGAATATCCTGAACAGTGGGCGATTATTCAAAATTGTCTGGGTTTGACTTACTTAGATCGAGTGCAGGGAAATCGACTAGAAAACTTGAAGCAAGCGATCGCGTATTTTACGGCTGCGTTGAGTGTTTACAATCAAGATCAATTTCCCAAACAGCGAAAAGTTATTCTCGGAAGTTTAAAAAAAACGACAACGGAAATTGGTAATTTATCAGGAACACAGGAGAACCTTGACATGATGCCTCAAAATTCAGAACGTATTCCAGCTTATTTAGATTTAATAGAACAATTCCTGAGAATGCCTCAAAGTCTGCATCAGGCTATTTTAGATGATAGCTCAGAACTGCTAGATCTCGGATTAGTTGAGATGATGAGAGCTAGAGGAGAAACGGAAAAAAATAGAGGGAATGTTCAGGATGGTGAGTTGTTAATTGCTATTGCAGAACAAATAAATCAAACATTACCCATACCTCCTGTTTCTGTAGAACTTTCGTTAATTGAAACAGAAATTTGTTCAGAAGATCAACCCGATGTGAAGTCTCTGCAAGGCGTTGAAAATTCCGAGGTAAAGATAGACACTGCTTCTGAGTTTTTACCCAATATTGCTCATCAGACAACAACCGTAACACCAGAACTACTGGAACCAACCCCACCCCAAAACCAAATCGATTTAATCTTAGAATTATTAAAGGGAAGCGAACAATTTACTGACCTTCTCTTAAATTTCATCTTTACTATTATGATAGGAGGGCCT
The DNA here is from genome assembly GCF_015207485.1 of Planktothrix mougeotii LEGE 06226. Taxonomy (NCBI): domain Bacteria; kingdom Bacillati; phylum Cyanobacteriota; class Cyanophyceae; order Oscillatoriales; family Microcoleaceae; genus Planktothrix; species Planktothrix mougeotii. The sequence continues at coordinate 21,454 of NZ_JADEWU010000064.1, read as the reverse complement.
GAACAATTTAATGCGGATTTGGCAAAGCAAGCAGAAAAACAAGCAATAATACTCGCTAATCAGGGACAAGTTAATGAAGCCATGCTTTTGCAACACCTGTCTGCTGAAATTCTCCAAGGCATTGAGTTAGATGATAATTTTATTCAAGCTAGTAGTGATCTTAAAAAAGCTGCTATTGAATTTAAGAAAATGGGAGTAAAAAACGTTCCTCAATTGATGACTAAAATCACTAAATTAGGTTTTGTTGAAGCTAATAAGAACCCCGAATTAAGAGATAACATCTTAAGTTATGGGATGTTTATGCAGGAATTAGGGGAGACGCTTTTTAAAGGTGAAGCCGAACCTAAAATTGTGTATCCATTGCTAGAAAATAATTTAGATAAACTGAATGATAATTTTATCCTACTTTGGCGAATATTTGTTAGTTCCATAATTTCAGAAGTAGACTCTAATTATGCGGAAAACATTGCTGGTACTAATATCATATTTGGTAACTTAATGACAGACTTTCCTAAAGGAGATAAAAGTACCAATTTAGAGATAGCTATTACCACTTTTGAAATTGCCAATCTGGTTTTGAAGCCCGATAAATACCCTGAATACTCGGCAGAACTTCAAACATCTTTAGGGCTTGCTTACTTTGATCGGGAGCGGGAAGAAAAGGCTAAAAATTATGAAACTGCTATTGAATATTGGCAACAAGCCTTAACAATCTGTGAGCAACAAGAAGATCTTCAACAACTAAGAGGAAAAATTAACTTTTACCTGGGTCTGGCTTACTTTGAAAGAATTGAAGGAAATAAACCTGAAAACTATCAGTTGGCAATCGATTATTTTAAATCTAGTTTAACAATCTTCACTCGTCAAGATTTTCCTGAACAATGGGCTGACATTAATCTAAGGCTGGGAATGGTCTATGGCGATAGTGTGATGAAAAAAATAACAGGAAATATAAAAACAGCAATTCACTATTTCCAAAGTGCATTAAAAGTATATAATCCAAAAACATCTCCTGAAGAATGGGCTTTAACTCTCTATCATCTGGGTATGGCTTATCTTGACTTAAATCAAGGAAAAACAGACAATGAAGAGAAAGCTATCTATTTTTTCAATAAAACTTTACAAGTTTACAACCCTGAATCTTATCCTCAAGAATGGGCTGGAACTCAAGGATCTCTAGGGGTGGCGTATATGCACCGTTTTAAAGGTGTTAAAGCCGATAATTTTGAGTTAGCAATTAAATATCTCAAGGAAGCTTTAGATAAACTTAGTCGAGATGCTTATCCCAAAAATTGGGCAGAAATCAATGGCAATTTAGGGATGGCTTATATTGAGCGCATTCAAGGCGGAAAAGCTGAGAACATAGAACTAGCAATCAATCATGCTCTAGCTGCTTTAGATATCTTTACTGCAAGTGAGTTTCCCGATGATATGGCACGAATAAAAAATATTTTAGGAGCAGCTTATTCTGATCGGATTCGAGGTGACATATCAGAAAATTTAGAACAGGCTATTAAACATTCCTCTGATGCTTTAGAAGTTTACAGCCATGTAAATGATCCAGAGAACATGGCAATGATTCAACATAACTTGAGTAGTTTTTACATTCAACGTATTAAAGGAAATGAGTCAGATAATATAGAAACAGCAATTGAATATTGTTTAGCGGCATTAAAGGTACGCACCCGTGAAAAATTTCCTCAACAATGGGCTAACACTCAGCATAATTTAGGAAAAGCCTATGGTAGCCGCATACAAGGTAATCCTTCCGATAATTTTGCTGCGGAAATACAGAGCTACTCAAATGCTTTGGAAATCTTTCAATTAGAAAAATTTCCTGAACAATGGGCTATGATCTACCAAAGTATGGGTATGACATATTTTAATAATATTTCTACGGGTAAAACACCCGAAGAAGTAAAAGAAAATTTAGACCATAGTATTAATTGCTTGGAAAATACGTTGAAAGTATATAAGCCTGAAGATTTTCCCCAAGACTACGCAAAAATCCAAGCTTTATTAGGAAAAGTATACCAAATTAAGGGGGAAACAGAGAAATCTTACACGGCATTTACTGAATCTATTGATCGGCTACAGTTGATCCGAGGTGAAATCATTAAAGGTTCTGGATTAGAAACAGATAAACAAAAACTAGCTGAAGAGTGGCATTTCATTTATCAAGATTTGGTAGAAGTTTGTTTAGCTGAAAACAAATTAGAAGAAGCCATTCAATATGTAGAACTCAGTAAAGCTCGCAACTTAGTTGAATTATTTGCAGATCGGAATATTTTGCCTAAAGGGAATTTTCCAGAAGAAACTATTGCAGAGTTAACCAAAATCCGCCGAGAAATAGTGAATGAACGAATCTTTCAAAGCAATAAAAGTAAGGGTGGTGTTAGTGAAATTATGTTGCATCGAGGTAGTGAAAACTTGAGTTATACACCTGTATATCAAGGAAATCGCTTAAACTCATTGCAACAAGAGCTAGAAGAGTTAATTCGAGAAAAAATAGCCCCTATAGATCCTAATTTCGTTTTTACTCAACAAGTTCAAGCGATTAGCTTCTTAGAAATACAAAAACTTATCCCCGATGAAAAAACTGTCATTATGGAGTTTTATATCACTAATGACGCTATTCATACATTTCTAATTAGTAAGCAGAGTGACAAACCTATTTATGTACCATCTACCCTAGAAAAGGTAAGGAATTTATTTGATTTTTGCTTTAACCGCTATTTTCGCAACTACTCAGAACAAAACGAAGTCTGGAAACAAGAATTTTTCATGCGATTGCAGCAATTAGCAGGGATTGTTGGTATTGATAAAATTATTAGTGAAATTTTTAGTAAAATTTCACCTGACTGTGATCAGTTGATTGTAATTCCCCATCGTTTCATGCACTTGTTACCGATTCATGCACTTCCTTTAGAAACAGGTGAATGTCTGCTGGAACGTTTCTCTAGGGGGATTCGTTATGCACCGAGTTGCCAGCTATTGCAACTTTCAGGTAATCCGAATAATCAAAAATTTGAGCAATTATTCGCTATTCAAAATCCTGATGAAACTCTATCATTTGCAGATATAGAGGTCAAAGCTATTAGCTCTCTATTTTGTGAAGAAAATATTCACATTCTGGCTCAGCAGAAAGCCACAAAAGCTGCTCTTTTTGAAAGAGCAATGCAAGAAAAATTGCGTCTAGCTGATTGCGTTCACTTCTCCTGTCATGGTACTTTCAAACTAGAATCTTCTTGGGAATCAGCCTTAACCTTAGCAGATTCAGACTTGACTCTGGGAGAAATTTTTGCTCTGGAACTACTCCGATGTCGTTTAGTTACCCTCTCCGCTTGTGAAACAGGTGTAGTAGATTTCAACAACCGCAGCGATGAATATATTAGTTTACCCAGTGCTTTCTTCTATGCGGGTGCTTCTAATGTTGTTGCAAGTCTCTGGACTGTTAACGACCTTTCCACAACTTTTTTAATGATTAAACTCTATGAAAATTTAACCCAAAAATTGAAAGAAACAAATGAATTAAATGTATCAATTGCACTTCGAGATGCCCAACTCTGGCTGAAACAAGTTGATCAGACACAATTAGAGGAATGGCTGCCTAATGTTCCCTTAACAAACCTCAATCACCAAGCACAATTAGAAGACTGGTTGAGTGACCTTGAACCTAACACTCAGCCTTTTCAATCTCCTTATCATTGGGCAGGTTTCTGTGCCATAGGTCAATGATAACCTTTGTAATTGATTCACTAACTGAGGACAAAAATTATGGATTTTCCGACTCAAAACTTATTAGCTTTCCAAAATCTCTGGAAAAATCAACCGGATCTGTTTTCAGAAGAAGCTCGTTTAAGTTTGTCTCAAATCATATCTGAACTTGAAGAAGATTTAGACAAAATCTCCCAAAAAATTATAGCCTGGTGTCAATCTTATTCAGAAATTAAGAAAGCTCTAGCAGGCGAACGGAAGAAATTAGGTGCTGATATTGCTGAAAGAAACATTAAGAGAATACCAGAAGTAACTAACTCACCCGAACAAATCAATCCCCAAGAATATATCAAATGGATGCAGGATAATTTTGCTTCATCTTCTAAAGAGGTAGTCATTTGGCAGAAAATGGAGTACACCGATGAAGATACTATGCTCGATGAAGGGAATTTTTTTAATAAAAGTCTGATTTCTGTTACTCAAACTCATCCTGAATCTACTGAAATTGTTAATAATAAACCGTCAGCATTACCCCGTTATACCGATATTTCTTGCCCGCGTCGCGTCTGCAAAAAAACTGACCGATTTTCCGTAGTTGTTCGCTTGACTTTACAACCATCTCCTTATAGTGATGCTCCGGTAGAACAATTAAATATTACTAGCGAAAATCTCCCTGTAATCGTCCATTTAGATGCACCTGCATTTGATTGTATTAATAAACCTCAACAACCGATTACTCTCAAACCTAATGGTGATTCTAGTCCTGTAGTTTTTGATCTAAAACCCAAAGATATTACCGGATATCATACCCTTAATTTTGAATTTTTCCAGGGGGAACATCTGATTGGCGCAACCAGTACCAAAATAGAAATTACGGCTTATGAAGTTAGTAGTGAATCTATTTTCCTTCCTCAAACACAATTAGCTGCTCTTGTTGAGAGTAAACCCTCTGATTTGATTCTTTATGTTAAATATGACCGACTGGGAAATGAGCGATCGCTACGTTACACTTTATATCGTGATGGTTTACCGAAAGATTACGCTCCGGTTAATTTAATGGGAGATTTAGAAACTTATGCTGACACATTATACAGCAAAATCACCAATTTATTTAACCGAAATACCTTAAGAGTAAAACGAGTAGAAGCCCCAACAAATGGGAATAATGCAGAGATGGATCGTCGCATCAAACAAATAGGACATAAATTGTGGAATTTTATCTTACCAGATGAACTCAAAAAAGATTATTTAGAACACCCGGAAAAATGGCAGGGCAAAACCCTATTAATTGTTTCCGATGAACCTTATATTCCTTGGGAATTAGTTTGGCCTTATAACAAGAACCCTGAATGGGAAGATAAAGTTCCTTGGTGTATTAGTATGCAGTTAACCCGATGGTTAAGAAATGATTTACAAGGAAATACTCATCAACTCCCCCCATCTCAAATCCATTTCAATAAACTTGCTTGTCTAGCACCCGTCGCGGCTCAACTGATCAAGGCTCAAGAAGAAAAACAATTTTTAGAACAATTAAGCGAGAAACATAACATTAATAATGTTAGTCCTAAAGATTGTTACTTATCAGATATTTGGAAACTATTAGAAACCAGTGGTTATAATTGGTTTCATATAGCTTCTCATGGTAATTTTAACAACAACACACCGGATGATCCTTCAGCTATTATGTTAGAAAATGCAGACAATTTAACGTTAGATGATTTTTTCAATCCAAAAATTGAAAGCCATATCCAAAAAACACGACCTGCATTTGTCTTTAACTCCTGTCATAGTGGCCGTCAATCTTGGGCTTTAAGAGGATTAGGGGGATGGCCTAATCATTTAATTGGGATGGGTGCAGGTTTATTTTTAGCTCCATTATGGCCTGTTAGTGATGGTTGTGCCTTAGTATTTGCTAAACAGTTTTATCAGGAGTTATTGAGGGGTAAAACCGTTGCTCAAGCGATGTTATCCAGTCGTCTAGCAATTAAAGATGTCTGTCAAGGTGATTCCAGTTGGTTAGCCTATAGTGTCTATGCTCATCCTAATGCTACCGTGAAGACTATTACAACTAGGGTTTAGATTATTTGACTCAGCCAGAAAAAAATCTTTAGTTTAAAAATAGGAGAATGTTTGTAGTTAGGCTTTAGCCCCTCCTATCTGTGCTGATCAACAAGTTGTGGGTGAGTTTCAGTTGTTTGAGGGGGTGATATTGTGCTATAATTTTACGAGACAATCAATTAAAATTGCCAATTATAAAGAAAACTATGGCTAGTATTATTCTGCAAGTTGATGAAGAAATTAAAGCGGTATTTGAACAGGCTAACCCTGAAATTCAGAAACAGCTAAGTCATATTATTCAATTGTTTTTGAGAGAAAAGTTATACAGCAAAACTTTGACTGAGGTGATGGCAGAAATTTCAGACAAAGCACAACAGCGAGGCTTAACACCAGAAATTTTACAAGACATTTTAGCAGATGACAATGACGAATAGATTTGTCATCGATACGAATGTTTTAATCAGTGCTTTGCTCTTTAAATCTTGCTCATAACTTCCGACTTTAACTGAGGTGAAGATATTTTTTTCTCATTAATAAATTCATTAAATAGTTCAAAAAATCTATCTAGTGCATCTCTTTCATCTTCGGAATAAAATAGAATTATTCGACTCCAATGTTGAGTAGAAGGTTGATTAAATTTGGTTTCAATCCACTCCTGAAATTGCTCAAATTCCTGTTCTTCTTGACTAACCGGAATATTCACTTGACGTAAAGCAAAAGTATAGCCATCTAAAAAGGTCTGAAATTGACTAAGGGATGCTTTTCCTAAATATAAAGCTGGTCTTTGTTTAATTTTATCAATCAATTCGTAAAAGCTAATCATGATTTTACCTCCATCGTTAGAACTAAAATTCTATTTCTGTAATTTCAAAACCACTACCTAAGTCTATGGCAATACAGTAAAAGTTATTCAGCCATTCTTGTCTACTAATTCCTTGGGTATGGAGATTGTCAAAGACAAGTTCAATCCCATTCAATTCTACAGCAACTCCTTGATGACGACCATTAGTAGCAATATTTCGTTGCAGTTGATCATGGTAAATATTACCATATTTTCCTTGTTCTCGACCTGTGTATAATTTAATCAGTTTACCCGAAATTCTCGAATTAATTAAAAATTCCTGAATAGCTTGGGCGCAAGGTTCGCATTCAAAGAGTTTAAATGAACTAGCTATGGTGGTTATCTGCTGATAAATTTCATCATCAGTTGGACGGAGTTGTGTCATTATTCTAAATTACAAAATTATCAAAATCACTAGCAATAGTAATTGGTTTTCCTCTGAGTGGGTAATGTTTTTTTATTGGTGTAGTTTGACAGGGAACAATTCTAACAATGGGTAAACCATTGCGAGTAATTACAACTTCAGATTGGTTTGCTGTAGTCAATACACAAATAGGCTCCAGCCAATGCTCAGTTCCCCATTTAAAAATACTGATTTTTTCGAGATCAGCTAACATCCCAAATGGAATATTACCATGAGCTTGTGCTAATAAATCTGTAATTTTGGTATTGATTTGGGCATCTTTTGTGCTGGTTTTAATATCAACCAGTAAGACCGGGTTGCCGTTTTTGTCTCTAGCAACAATATCAGCATTAATGAACAATCGTAAAACTTGAGAATGGATAGGATTACATGAGCTAATGTCCATAATTACCTCCTTTTTAAAGTCATTTAAGTCGAGAATTAGCAGGCAGAACTAACTGAATAATTAATAATCGCTTGGGTTAATCCTTCTAAGGTATATTCTTGAGGTTCAATGTCTACCCGTCCTAATAAATTGATACAACTTTTAGAGGTTTGGGGGCCAATAGAAGCAATACAAATTGAGTCTAAATAATTGGGGGGTAAAGTGTGTTCAGGGAGCACTTGAATTAACTGACAAAAATTTTTAACGGTTTTAGAACTTGCAAAGGTAATCACATCTATTTTTTGACTTTGTAACGCTTCTAAAACTTCACAAGGAATACTTTCAGGACAGCCAGATTCATAAGCCGCTACTTCCACAACTGTTGCGCCTTTTGCGGTTAATTCCTGAACTAAAACTTCCCGTCCTCCGGTTTCCACTCTAGGAAATAAAATTCTTTTACCGTCTAAAGATTCAGGGAAATGTTCAACCAGTGAATCTGCAACAAAATCTGGGGGAATAAAATCTGGTTTTAAACAACGTTCTTGTAAACTGGCTGCGGTTTTTTTACCAACAACGGCTATTTTAGTTTGACCTAAACTACGGATATCTTTTCCAAGAGCCATTAACCGATTGAAAAAGTATTCAACGCCATTAGAAGAGGTTAAAATTAACCAATCAAAATGATTTTCAGACCCTTTTTCTAACTGTTCAATGGCTTGATCTAAACTATCCCAACTGGAGGGAGGAGTAATCACTAAAGCTGGCATTTCTATCACCGTTGTGCCCTGTGCTTTTAATAAGTCACTAAATTGACTGGATTGTTCAGCAGAACGAGTAATTAATATTGTTTTACCCAATAGCGGTTTATTCATAATATTCTGATTTAAAATAGAATTTTCTAGGGGTTGATTGAATTGCCAAGAGTGTTGGGTAGGGTTAAGGAAATCTCGCAAGCGCACGACTTCACCTACTACAATCACACAGGGAGATAAAGATTCATGGGCTGTTATTTCTACAATATCATTTAATGTACCGATCCAAACTTGTTGTTGAGGACAACCCCCAGATTTAATAATAGCAATGGGGGTTTGGGGTAGTCGTTCATGGCGGAGAAGTTGATGGACAATTTCAGCTAAATTTCGTCCTCCCATTAAAATCACTAAGGTTTCAATTTGCGAAACAATTTGCCAATCTAAGGCTTCTAAATCATGGGCGGTCATGACTGCAAAGCAACGACTCATTACCGGGTCTGTTAGGGGAATATAGGCGAGAGTTGGTGCGGCTAAAGCGGATGAAAGTCCGGGGATGACTTCAAAGTTACATTGAGCTTCTATTAAGGTTTGAATTTCGGAAGTGGTACGCCCAAAAATAAACGGATCGCCTCCTTTTAAACGAATAACTTGTTTTCCTCGCAGACAATATTCGACTAATAATTGATTAATTTCTGCTTGGGGAGTGCTTGGCTGTCCGCCTCGTTTTCCTACATTAATTTTTAAACAATTTGCCTGAATTAATGTTAAAATAGAGTCATCAACTAAAGCATCATAAATTATGACTTCTGCTTGGGAGAGTAATGCTTGAGCTTGTAAGGTTAGATAAGCAATTTCTCCTAACCCAGCCCCCATTAAATAAACTTTTCCTTTTTTCTCGATCATTGGTAAAATTTTAGAGAAGTGAAGGTTTAAACCTAATTTTATCCTAACTCAAGGGTATGAAGCTTTAAGAAGTGTCACAGTGGATATCAAAATATTACTATTTTTCTTCATAATCGGGGAACAGAAGTGGGGTGAATTGACGTTGTGAGGGTCAATAGTCTATGACTTGACCGAATATTTAGGGTTTTTGGTGCGTGCGCGTTGCTTACGCACCCTACTAATTATTGAGGAGGGTTGAATTTTTATGAGAATACAGTTTAATTATGGGGATTTTGGTTTAGGATTAACTGTGATTTTGTTACTGACTTTTAGTGTTTTACAATGGTTACATATTCCGGCGGGAAGCTTTTTAGATTGGGTGATTGGTTGTGCGGTTTTTTGGTGGTTATTGTTGATTGTAACGGTTCCTTGGAATGTTCATTTTGAGGCGAAAGAAGTCTTAGCAGAAGCCGAAGAATCGAAAAAAAAGGGAATTTTTGTTGAAGAACAACAAGTTCAATATGTCACTCAGTTAGCTCAACGTTCTCTTTGGGTTGCTTTGGGTTTACATTTGTTATCCACTGTCGGACTTTATGGGTTAGCTTGGTTAGGAATTAGTGTGGTGGGTTATTGGGGTGCAGGTGCGGCTTTACTATTAACAATTTTACGGCCTTCGGTGCGTGCTTATCAATATTTAGCCACTCGATTAGCAATGGTTCGTCGTCAATTTTCCTATCCCCGTGAGGATGTTGTAGAACTGCGAAATCGCTTTGAAATTTTGGAAACAACCTTAAAAGAGTTAGAGAGAAAATTGAATCTCAAATATCCTGATTCTTGGGCGACTCAGCAAGAACAAAAATGCCAAGCTATTCGTGAAGGTTTAACGAATTTAACAGCTAATTTAGAAACGTTAAAAGCGACGAATCAATCGGAACATCAGCGTTTAGAAAGAGAAGCCAAAAATGCGATCGCTCAATTAAGTGCTGATGGTCAATTTCTCAATCATGTTCGAGAAATTATTCGATTTGTTAAAGAGGCGTAATGGGTTTGCTGTTGATAGTAATATTCCATCCCTTAATGATCCTCCAAAACCTCCTTTTTTTAAAGGGGTTAGGGGGAATCATCTGTAGCATTTATAATTAGATTTCATATAATATAATCTATACAAGGAGAAAAAAATGAAAAGTGTTACACCAAAGGAATTACAAGGTAATCTTGACAATTTGCTCGACGAGATTTTAAGAACAGGGATACCTTTGGAAATTGATCGGGGGGGGAAACGTCTCCGCATTGTCCCCGTAGAAAAGTTAGAGAAGTTACAGAACTTGGTATATCGTCCTCATGTTATTTTAGGAGAACCGGACGATCTGATTGATCTCCATTGGGAGCAGGAGGTCAATCTTGATCTACCTTATGGGAATAATTGATAATCAATATATTAGGGACTGTATCCTGATTAACGTGAGTTCGACCGAGCGTGAGGGCGTAGCTACCGCTTGTCGGCATCGCACCATCAACTTCCCTACACCCAAAAGAGCGATCGCAAAAGTTCTTAATTTCATTATTTTGTTGATATAATATTTGGCATAGCTATCAAAATTAACATTAAAGCAATGGATAAGCAAAAATACATTTATTGGCAAGATGAGGATATGTTTCTTGGTTACTTAGAAGAATATCCTGATTATTGGACTCAAGGAATTTCTTTAGAAGAATTAAAACAAAATTTATTAGACTTGTATCACGAATTTAGTAGCAATAATATTCCTTCTGTTAGAAAAGTTGCAGAGTTAGAGTTATTATGAAAAGGAGGGATTTAATTAAACAATTAGAAGAAATGGGCTGTGTTTTTATTAGACATGGTGGAAACCATGATTGGTATCAAAATCCGATGACAAAGATTTCACAACCTATTGCTAGACATCGAGAAATTAATCAGAATTTAGCTAAACATATACTTAAAATGCTTCAAAATCCTTAATAGCGATCGCATCTCAACAGGAGAGTGGGTGAGCACTGATTAAATTTAAAATGCTTATAGCAATACCCTGGACAGTTTTTGAGTAAAAGCCTAGAACCCTTATTCTACTGTTGCGATGGGCTCCACCCAGCCGAAGGCGATCGCAAACTGTCCGAAGTGTTGTTATAATAATCCTGATAGTTCATAGAGTCTTCTGACTAACGCTAAAATTTGATCGCCGTAGGTGGGATCGTCTGACCAGCGACCGCTTAATTGTTGTAGATAGGGGGCGATTCCTCTGGTGACAAATTCAAAGCGAGGATCGACAATATCTTGTACTAAAGGTTCATGACTGGCGTAGGCTTTTAAATGTTGAATATGGGCTCGGATTCCAATTTCTGCTGTGGGGAAAGACGCACTTTCCGAGGCGCCTCCTAAACTTCCTAAACCGCCAAAATTATATTGTTCAGGTTTTAGGATTCCCCCAAATTGTAAGAAGTTGGTTTCTAAACACATTTGACAAAAGGCAATATCATGATTAACCCCTTCAATACTGGCTTCTTCTCGATAGAGTTTGGCAATTTGAGGAACGCTATTGATCAAATTAGAATCCTGGGTTTTGATAAACATAATCAATTGCACTTCTGTAGTTAACCCATTGCCCATAATCTGATCCATTTGACTATTATAAGGGCGAATATTAGAACGCAAAACAACACTGCGATTGGGATTATCCCAACTCACAGAAATACCACAATTTCTTAAATCTATCGCACGAATATAAACAATATTATTGTATCGAATTCTTCTGACTCTATTAGAAATTTGAGATAAATTTAATCCTAATTTATCGACTAAATCAATGGGAATAAAGGCATTTCCATTCACTAAAATTCCATTTTCTCCATAGCGACGACCATTAATATTAATCCCAATAGAACCATAAACAGGTGTACCGGGAGGAACAGTTGGAATCGGAGTTGTAGAGTCCTGATTTAACCAACTGATTAATCCATTGGTAATTCCAATAGCAATATCTCGTCGTCGGGTTTGAATTAAAGCCCGATCAGTGGGATTGGTTAAGAATCCTAATTCTAAGTAGAGGGAAGGAATCGCAATCCAACGAATAAAAATTAAGCTTCCTAATCCCGTTTCAGTGTCGGGTTTTGCGCCTCGATTGGGAAGTTGAGGAACTTGTTGCAAAAGGGATAATAAAATGGATTCCGCTTGTTTTTTTCGTTGGGAATTTCCCGCAATATAAAAAGCGGTTACTCCCCGAATAGAAGGGTTAGATGATCCACCCATTTGCAGTTCTAAAGCTACATCTCCAAATTGAGAATGAGCATTAATCCAATCAATGGTTTGAGTTTGGCTGAGATCATCAGGAACCACAATCACTTGAAACCCCTTTGATCGCAATTCACTAACGACTAAATCCCGAATGCGAATCATTTCTTGGGCTTCCGTTGTCCCGCCTGCAATTGTACCCGGATCTCTTACACCATTTTCAAATCCTCCATGACCTGCGGATAAAAAAATTCGTCCCATTGTTTAAGCTCTCGACTTTAAGTTTAATATTGAGGGCAATTGCGTGATTAAATTTTTACTTCCCTTTATGGTTTTACACTGCCAAGAGGCTTTTGTCACCCTTGCTGACCCTAAAATGGAAATTTTGGTCAACTTTTATGCTCACTTGTTGGGAATAGAGCCCGTTTCTCATATTCCCCATCGTTATGCAGAATTTCAGTTACCGAGTTTAAGATTGGGAATTTTTCAACCTAAACCGACCCATATTTCTGAATTTTCTTCAGGGGGGAAAACCGGAATGAGTTTGTGTTTGGAAGTGCAGGATTTAGAAGCTGCGATCGCCCATTTAAAACGTCTGGGATATCCACCCCCCGGAGAGATTATAACGGCTTCTCATGGTCGAGAAATTTATGCTTATGATCCGATGGGAAATCGTTTAATTTTATATGAAATTCCGGGCAGTGTTTCATCCGACTAAATCAATTAACGTGTAAGCACTGAGTATTAATAAGACGATGGCTAAACCTTGGGTCAGTTGCAGATGAGGGGAAGGAATCAGAGCTTCTCGAATTAACATTGATGTTGATGATCCCGCAACATAACTCAGAGACAAAACCAAATAAGGCCACTGTGCGGTCAAACTCCAAAGGAACAGTAAAAGGATGCCTAAGAGTAACATCAACACCTCAACAAACTGAGGGGGATTATATTGGGTTGAAAAGACAAAAGTTTGCCACCAAATGCGCCAACTTCTCATGATGGTTAATCGAGAACTGTAAATTGTTATTCATTGTAGCCAGATTTGGTGTTGCAGTTGCGATAAGGCGGTTTGGGTTTCGACTTGCTCAAACTCTTCATAAAACCGACTAACATTAAAAAACGGATGGGGAGTTTCTAACACAATCACGCGATCGCACCATTCCTGCATATAAGGCATTAATTCCAAGGGCGCGACGGGAACACAAATCCAAATCCCCAGGGGTTGATACGCTTTTAACGCCTTCGCCGCGACAGCCATTGTCATTCCAGTGGCTATCCCATCATCGACCACCAGCGCCAAAGCTCCGTGAGGGGCCACTGGGGGACAACTGGGAGATAACTGTTCCCAGGCTTGTTGTGCTTTGGTTTGAGCCTCCTGTAACATCCTCTGTTGCAGGCTAAGATTGGGGGGTTTTCGTTTTGACCACAGAACTTGACCATCGGATGTAACTGCACCCAAAGCCAATTCTGGGTTATCGGGGAGGGTAATTTTTTTAGCAACAATCACACTCAACGGAGATTGTAAACGTTGAGCAATGGGAACCGCAACGGGTACACCCCCACGAGGTAAGGCATAAACAACAATTTTCTGCTCCTCCTGGGGGCTGTCAAAACTCATCTGTAACACAATCTCTTTTGCGAGTTCCTCACCAGCATGAGTTCGATCTCGAAATAGGGGTATGGATAACATCAACTGCTTGCCCTCGGCAATCGCATCACCTCTATAATGACGGTTACAGTCAAGAGTTGCAACATCAGAAATTCCGCCTGCCATTAAAATAGTGTTGGTTGTCGGTGAAAAATTAACCGTCAACAGTCAACCGTCAACACCCTTACTATGTCTGATCACGAACAATTGAGTTTATTCGATTTCAACAATTCTGAACCTTCCCCTCCGTCTGTGTCATCGAATTTTAATCGAGATTTAATTCCGACTGATGCTAAAATTCCGATTCCTGTCGGGACTTATCAAACTTTAGAAGAAATTTCTAACCATTGTAATCATTGTTATCGCTGTGAATTAGGACAAAATCGTACCCATGCGGTTATCGGTCGAGGTCATATTCAAGCACCAATTATGATTGTGGGGGAAGCACCCGGTCAAAATGAAGATGAACAGGGTTTACCCTTTGTCGGACGTTCAGGACAACTGTTAGAAAAAATTTTAGAATCCGTTGGTTTAAGTACCGATCAAGAGGTTTATATTTCTAATGCAATTCGTTGTCGTCCTCCCAATAATCGCACTCCAACGCCTCAAGAAATGGAAGCTTGCAAACCTTATTTATTAGAACAAATTCGTTTAGTGAATCCTAAAATTATTTTATTAACGGGAGCAACGGCGGTAAAATCTATTTTAGGCGATAAACGGGGAATTACTAAAATTAGGGGGCAATGGATGGAATGGGAGGGTCGATTATGTATGCCGATTTTTCACCCCGCTTATTTATTAAGAAATCCTTCCCGTGAAACCGGATCACCGAAATGGTTAATGTGGCAAGATATTCAAGCAGTTCGTGATAAATTGAATGAGTTAATGTCGAATTAAACCTATGATGGAACTAATTTTGTAAAAAGATTATGGGTCTTTCTATTCTGAGTTTAGTTCAATTAAGTTGTCGTTCTTTATTAGGCAATCCCGTCCGTTCTTTCTTATCAGGAATTGGGGTCTTTATGGGGGTGGCTGCGGTGAATGCAACTTTGCAAGTCGGGAATATTAGCCGTGGGGTGATTGAACAACAATTAGCTGAACGAGATGCACCACAAATTGCCATCTATGGAGATTGGAACCCCATTACTAAAGATTCTGCACAACTCAGTTTAGAAGACGTAAAAATTTTACGAAAACAGTTAAAAGGGTTAAAATCTATTAGTGGCATGAATTACAGATACTCTGTAGAGGTTTTTTTTCAAAATCAGCAAGCTAATCCGATTGCTATAGCCACAACAATTGATTTTTTAAGCACATTAGGGCGTAAATTAGTAGCGGGTCGTTCTTTCACTAGCCGTGACTTTAACAACTATCAAAATGTTGTTATTATTGATCAATTTTTATCTAATAAAATCTTTAAAAAAAATCAATCATTAGGACAAACTATTTATATTGATTTTAGACCTTATGTTGTCGTTGGAATTGTTGTATCTAAACCGATATGGGAGGAAGAGCCAAGAGGTGTTATTTATCTCCCCATGGCAATTTATAGTGCTATTACAGGACACAAAGAAATCAATACTTTGCAATTACGTCCCTACGAAATTGAAAATTTAGAGACTTTAGAAAAACAAGCTAAAAAAATATTAGAACAACGCTTTATCGGGTATAAATTTGGAGCTTGGAATACGGCTGAGAAAATTTTAGAACAGAAAAAAACCTTAGATTCTGTTTCTAAAGCCTTATTAGTTGTCGGTGCGATCGCTTTAATGGTCGGAGGGGTTGGTATTGCTAATATTACCATTGCATCAGTAATCGAAAGAACTCCAGAAATTGGATTACGGCGTGCGGTAGGCGCAACCCAATTAGATATTATGTTGCAATTTATTTTAGAAGCCGCTATTTTAAGTTTAATCGGGGGAATAATTGCCATTGTCACAGTTCATGCTGTAACAGTTGTGATCGCAGAACAATTTAAGTTACCCTATCAATTTGAACGCCAAACCGCTATATTTTCCCTAAGTTCAGCTATATTAGTGGGAGTGGGAGCCGGATTTTTCCCCGCATTACGCGCCAGTCAACTTGACCCAGTAAAAGCATTAAGAGGAGAGTAAAGAACAATTCCAATAAAAATACAGAATTATGGGTCTTTCTATCTTGAGTTTAATCGGATTAAGTTGTCGTTCTTTATTAGGCAATCCCGTCCGTTCTTTCTTATCAGGAATTGGGGTATTTATGGGGGTGGCTGCGGTGAATGCAACCTTGCAAGTCGGTAATATTAGCCGTGGGGTCATTGAGCAACAATTAGCTGAACGAGATGCGCCACAAATTCGTATATTTCCAGATTGGAATCCTATTACAAAAGAGTCTGCACAACTGACTTTAGAAGATCTAAAAATATTAAAACAACAGTTGAAATCTTTACGCTCTATTATTGGCATAAACTGGATGAGAGATCAACAGGTTATTTTTCAAAATCAGCAAGCTAATCCTTCTGCTATAGCTACAACAATCGATTTTTTAAACACATCAGGACGTAAGTTAGTGGCTGGACGGGATTTTACTTCTAATGATTTTGAAACCTATAAACCTGTCATTATTATTGATCAATTTTTGGCTGATAAACTCTTTGAAAAAATCAATCCTTTAGGAAAAAGTATTTATCTTAATTTTAGACCTTATACTGTGATTGGGATTGTTGCTACTCAACAAAGCCAGGAGCAAGAACCAACGGGCTCTTTGTATATTCCGATGGCAATTTATAGTGCAATTACAGGCAGAAAAAATATTAGAATGATGTGGTTACGTCCCTATGAAATTGAAGATTTAGAGACTTTAGAGAAACAAGCTAAAAAAATATTAGAACAACGGTTTATTGGGTATAAGTTTAGAACGTGGAATACAATTGAGGATATTTTAGAACAGCAAAAAACCTTAGATTCTGTTTCTAAAGCTTTATTAGTGGTCGGTGCGATCGCGTTAATTGTCGGAGGGGTTGGTATTGCTAATATTACTATTGCATCGGTGATCGAAAGAACTCCAGAAATTGGATTACGACGGGCGATCGGAGCGACGCAATTAGATATTATGTTGCAATTTATTTTAGAAGCCGCTATTTTAAGTTTAATCGGGGGAATAATTGCCATTGTCACAGTTCATGGGGCGACGGTTGTTATCGCAGAACAATTTAAGCTACCCTATGAATTTGAACGTAAAACCGCTATATTTTCCCTAAGTTCAGCTATATTAGTGGGAGTGGGAGCCGGATTTTTCCCCGCATTACGCGCCAGTCAACTTGACCCAGTGAAAGCTTTAAGAGGAGAATAGGGCAGAATATAAATTGTTAACAAAACGAGGGTTTGAGGGTTATGAAGAAACCAAAAAATTTAGAGTTAGAATCATCACTCAACCCTGAACCTGGGGAAGAATCTGAACCCTTAAATTTGTTACCTTTGGGGATGATTCTAACTTTAATATCAGGTTTAGGGGGAATTGTAGTAATGGCACTTCCTTCTAAACCTATAAATCCTGAATCTTCTGCTCTTTCCTCAAAGCTAGAATGGTTTTCTCCCCCAATTTCCACTTCCCCATCTCTACCCCCTCTTAATCCAATTTCTCAACCAATTTCGGGGGATCTTCCAGCCGATATGATGGGAAATTTAATCCCTACACCTCACGTTCAATCTAACCCTTCTCTTCCATTATTAGAAGAACTTAGCCTTGAGCAATATTCCTCCATCCCTCCTAATTTATTAGATGAGAATATTAATATTTTAAATCCGAGTCCTCAAGCTTTAACTGAAGACAATAATGTTTCTGAAGTTGAGACGACTATTGAAAGTATTGAGAATAGTATGACCCCTTTAAATTTAACGGCTAGTCGTCCTCAATATCAAATGTTGACCCAACAGCCTTCTAATCTTCAACCTGCTTCTCCCGTTCCCGTTGTTTCTGAACAAGATGGAGTTGAATTAACCTTGCAGGATGTGATTATTTTAGCGTTAGAAAATAACCGCACGATTAAAAATCAATATTTAGAACGAATTGTAGAACGTCAGAATTTAGCCGTCGCTGAAGATAAATTTAATCCTGATTTTACACCCAGTTTAGCGATTGGATGGGATAATATTACTCAGGGAAATCTAACAACAATGACTCGTGGTTTAATCTTATCAGCAAAAGTCTTTGTTAGAATTCCCACAGGAGGAGCGCTTAATTTGGAGTGGACTGGACAAAGACAACAGAGAAATTATCAAGGTTCAGGGTTTTCTGATCAAGATGTTTTAAGACAAAATTTAGCAGTCGTTTTTAACCAACCTTTATTAAGGGGTGCCGGTGAAACGGTTAATCGAGCTTCCGTTGAAATTGCCCGAATTCAAGAAACAATTAATTTACTCAATTTAAAATCAATTTTAATTGATAAAATTACCGAAACCATTTTAGCTTATCGCAATTTACTGCAAGCGCAAGAACAACTTAAAATTGAGCAACAATCTTTAATTATTGCACAACAGCAAGTCGAAAATACCCAAGTTTTTATTGAGGCTGGACGCAGACCGAGAGCCGACTTAATTACGGTACAAACTCGCGTTGCTAATCAAGAAATTTCTTTATTAAATGCCCAGAATAATTTAAACCAGCAACGCCTTAATTTATTGGAATTATTAGATATTGATGAGGATGTTAATATTATAGCGTCTGAAAATTTAGAAATTCAACCCCAAATTTTGGAGCCTAGTGAAGTTAAACAGTTAGGCTTTGAGAACCAGCCCAATTATTTACAAGCCAGATTAAATTTAGAAATATTTAAAACCCAATTAGTTGTTGCTGAAAATAACCGTCGATGGAATATCGATTTTAAAACGGAGGTAAGACATGAACCAGCACCGGATATTATTGACAATCAAACGGATTTAAGAGCCGGATTAGTTTTTAGTAAAACCTTGGGTGATCGAACCTTAGAACGTGATTTTCAACGCAGTCGGATCGATGTTTTGCAAGCCCAAAATAACTTAACGGAAGCATCTCAAAAAATTGAGATTGATGTGAGTCAGAGGTTACAAGATATTGAAGCTACTTGGAAAAAAGTTGAGTTATCTAAACGTGCCACCCAGTTAGCTGAAGAACAACTTCGCAACGAGAAAGATAAAGTTGAGTTAGGGGTAGAAGGATCTTCCCTTGTTGATTTAGTCCGATTTCAATCGGATTTAACTCAAGCTCAAAATGATGAATTAAATGCTAAAATAGAATATCTAAATGCCTTAACCAATTTATACCAAAGTTTGGGTATAACCTTAGATAAATTAGAGATTACTCTGGAAAATAAACCTTTGCAAAATAATGAATGATTCCACTTTAATTCAGTTAACGGTAGATGCAAAAAATTTACCTCCCGATCAACAAAATCGACGGTTAGATCTGTGGTTATCTCAACAAATTTCTGATCTGTCCCGTTCTCGAATTCAAACCTTAATTAGTCAGGGATGGGTGAAAGTTAATGAACAAGTTTGTACCACTAAAAAACTGTCTGTGCAAACGGGCGATCGCTTAGAAATTATTCTTCCCCCACCCCAACCTTTAGAACTGGAAGCTGTAGATATTCCCCTGGATATTTTATATGAAGATGATTGTCTATTAATTGTGAATAAACCAGCAGGGTTAGTGGTTCATCCCGCACCGGGACATCAGAATGATACCTTAGTTAATGCGTTATTAGCTCATTGTGATCAATTAGCAGGAATTGGCGGGGTACAACGCCCTGGAATTGTGCATCGTTTAGATAAGGATACCACTGGGGCGATGGTGGTGGCCAAAACGGATTTTGCTTTACAAAGTTTACAAGCTCAAATTAAAGAAAAAACCGCCCGTCGTCAATATTTAGGGGTGGTTTATGGCGTTCCAAAAACCGAATCAGGAACCATTAATCAACCTATCGGTCGTCATCCGATTGATCGCAAAAAAATGGCAATTGTTCCCCTCGAAAAAGGAGGACGAGAAGCCGTTACCCATTGGCAAATTCAAGAGCGCATCGGGAACTATACGTTAATGTTATTTACCTTAGAAACGGGACGTACCCATCAAATCCGGGTGCATAGTGCGTTTATGGGAAATCCCATTGTCGGTGATCCTGAATATAGTCGAGGAAAAGCAATCAAGGTGAATTTACCTGGACAAGCTCTTCATGCTTGGAAATTAACGTTAAATCATCCGATTTCGGGAGAAAAAATTGAAGCGATCGCCCCTATCCCTCATCGGTTAACAACACTTTTAGAGGTCTTACGCCGTCGTTAGAATCTGAAAAGATCATGATAATTTATAAGGGGAGTGTGACGGTAAATATTGTTCCTTTTCCGACTTCACTTTCAACTTTAATTTGACCTTGGTGTAAATCAACAGCTTGTTTCACAATGGATAATCCTAACCCCGTCCCCTTAATGTTACCCACGTTAGAAGCCCGTTCAAATTGTTGAAAGAGTTTAGCTTGATAATCCATCGGTAAACCAATGCCTTCATCTGCGATTTCAAACCAAATAAATTTACCATCTTGATGAATTTTTAAGCTGACTGTACCGCCATTAGGGGAATATTTAATCGCATTCGATAACAAATTTATTAAAATATGGCGCAGTAAAGGTTTATCTAAATTTCCGTGTATGACTTCTTGAGAACTCATGAATAAAACTCGATGTCCAGCCTGAGCAAGGGGTTTTATTTCCTCGATAATAGATTGACAAAACGCCACAACTTGAGTCGGTTCTGGGTTAAAGATTAGTTTTCCAGATTCAGCCCGACTTAAAATTAACAACTCTTCTAAAAGATTGTTCATATTGCTGACGGACGTTTGAATCCGATCTAAATGTTTTTGCTTTTTGTCTTCCGTCCATTTATCACTATAATCCTTTAACATTCCAGCAGACATTTGAATGGCGGTTAAGGGAGTTTTTAAATCGTGGGAAGCAATGGATAAAAACCGAGATTTTTCATCGGTAACGGCTTGCGCCTCTTTTAAAGATTCCTGCATTTTTAATGTAGATTGATGTTTTTTTAATGCTATTTTAATAGCGGCATGAACTTCTCGCTCTTTAAACGGTTTTAGAATATATCCATAGGATTCTGTTTCTTCGGCTCGTTCTAAGGTTTCATCATCGGCATAAGCGGTTACATAAATAACAGGAATATTAAATTTTTCCTGAATGAGTTTTGCCGTTTCAATTCCATCTAAATCTCCTTTGATGACAATATCCATTAAAATTACATCTGGTTGAGTTTCTTCAACTTTTTGTAATGCTGATTCACTCGAAGACGCAATCCCAACGACAGCATACTCTAATTTTTCTAATTTTTTGGCTAATCCCTTGGCAATTAGCAACTCATCTTCCACGATTAAAATTTTAATGTCTCCCATTTTTCCCCCCAGTTTATAACAGGAATTTTGGCAATTGATTTAATTTTCGGAATTTTATACACTTATGACTTTTAATAACCATATTAACATCTTCTCTCCCCCTCTCCCCTTGTCCC
>NZ_JADEWU010000165.1:0-1191 GCF_015207485.1 Planktothrix mougeotii LEGE 06226 | reverse complement strand
TAAGCTGCTACGCAGCTTGATTGTATAATAGAAAATTAAGCGTTTCAACGGAGATAGTCCCAAATGCCAGCGAAAAATCATCTATCTAAAGGGCAAAAAGAAAGATTGCTGAAAGAAATGAGAGAAAATAAAAATGCTCAAATTAGAGAAAGAGTTTTAATTTTATTATTAATGAATGAAGGAAAAACGTATCAAGAGATAGCGAAATTTTTAGAAATTTCCTATCCAACAGTAGCGTACTGGGCTGTTCATGGTGATCCCGATAAAATGGAGAGCTTTATAGATGGAAGAAGCCAAGGAAACTTTCGGAAAGCCACTCCTGAATATGAAGAAGTATTACTAGAAGTAGTAGAAAAAGAGCCATCAGAATATGGATATGAATTTGGAAGATGGACAAGTAATAGATTAGCAACATATTTAGAGCAAGCAACAGGAATTAAGTTGAGTGGCTCTCAAGTCAGGAGAATATTAGAAAGAAAAAAGTACGTTTACCTCTGGGCCAAGTATAGCTTAGAGGATAAACAAAATCCGGTGCAGAGGAAAGCATTTAAAGAGAAACTGTTAGAGTATTTAAAGATAGCAGAAGAATCCCCAGAACGGCTGCAAGTCTGGTTTTGGGATGAAGTCGGATTTAGCTTAAGAGTAATAAGGCGAAAAACGTGGGGAAAAAAGGGAAGCCGAAAAAAAGTAACAGGACAAAGAAGGAAAGGAAGAGTAAATCTAATGGGAGGGTTAAGATATACGGATAAAAAAAGAATAAATTTTGTGATTAATAAAGGAGAATCAGAAACCTTTTATCAACAAATTAAGGCTTTCCATAATGGGATTATTGAAGAATGGGTAGAGTCAGGAAAATCAGCCGAAGACTTTTTAGAGACGGGGCCAAAAGTAGTAGTAATTTTAGACAATGCCAGTTTTCATAAAAAGAAAGAGATTTTAGAAAAAATAGAGGCAGAAATGCCCAATATTAGGTTAGAGTTTTTACCTGCTTACAGCCCGGACTTCAATTTAATTGAACTGGTCTGGCATTCAGCAAAAGAATATATAGCTCATCGACTATTTGAATCCGTTGAGCAGTTAGAAGAGTTATTACATAAATTATTAAATGAAGGAGAACTAATCATTAATTGGAATCGTAAAATTAAAAACAAAGGCAATGCCGTTTATTAAATCAAGCTGCGTAGCAGCTTA
>NZ_JADEWU010000164.1:0-1194 GCF_015207485.1 Planktothrix mougeotii LEGE 06226 | reverse complement strand
AACCCGACCCACCGCCATCATTAGCAGTTTCATAACGAAATTGGTCGCTTCCCTCATTTCCAGTCATCGTATCCGGGGTTAAACCGCCATTCAGGGTATCCTCTCCAATTCCTCCCTGTAATAGATCCGTTCCGCTTCCCCCTGATAAACTATCATTTCCGTCATTTCCCCGCAGGCTGTCATTCCCCTCTAAACCGACGAGGGTATCATTTCCCCCCAAACCATTAAGATTATCGCTAAAATTGCCTCCCGTTACTAAGTTCGGATTCGTATCAGCCAACGGTAACAATTCAATATTAATTTGACCCGTCGCCGTCCCCCCTTGACCGTCACTAATCGTGTAGTTGAAACTATCTACCCCGGTATTACTTCCCAAACGAGTATACTGAACTGATGATCCCGATTGAGTCACTAACCCTTGTGCTGTAGGGGGATTATCCACAGAAGTTAACGTTAGAGCATCTCCATCGGGGTCACTATCGTTATCTAAGGGAGAAATCGGGAATTGGATACTATTATTGGTGAAAATTGGGCCATCGGTAACAGCAACCGGAGGCTGATTTAAAGCAATCACCGTAATGGTACTTGCCGCCGTATTACTATTGCTTGTTCCATCATTTACCTGAACCTGTACGGTGCGGGTTGTGGTATTGGGAGGATTAGCTGTATTATTATAAACAACTTGTCCAATGGCGGTTTGATAAGCCGCTAGTGAGGCATTCCCCGTTAAGGTTAAAATTCCGGTGGTGCTGTTATAACTACTGGCGGTAATCCCCGAAGGTAACGCACCATTGGCTGATAAACTTTCCCCACCGCCATTGAGTGGATTTGTTAAAGTAATTGTGGCGGACTGGATGGTGGTATTGTCTGCATCCGTAATTACAATACTACTCCCACTCGCGATCGCAACAGCAGGTTGTCCTTGTTGAAAGGCTACTTCGGTATTATTTCCCGCTTGGCTACCATTTAAGTCTAGGGTTGGGGGTTGATTAGGATTAACAGTAATATTAACCGTCGCGCTACTGGTTCCACCCTGACCATCACTAATGCTATACAAGAAACTAGCCGGCCCTGTATAGTTATTGACTGGGGTAAACAAAACATTGCCATTACTGAGGGTAACCGTTCCATTTGTAGGATTACTAACTTCAGTAATCGTTAACGGATCATTATTGGGATCGGTATCATTTGCTA
>NZ_JADEWU010000063.1:0-33962 GCF_015207485.1 Planktothrix mougeotii LEGE 06226 | reverse complement strand
CCCCATGTCCCCATGTCCCCATCTCCCCTATTCCCACAATCTTCTCCCTTCTGTCCCTTTCAGACGTTCATGGGTATCTTTTAATAAAGTGGGAATGTCTAATTGTTCAGGACAACGGGGTAAACAGTCGCCACAATCATTACAACGATTAGCTTTACGACCGGGAAACCAATGACCTGCATTTTCAAACATTCGATAGCGATATTTACCAAAGTCGGTCATATCATAAGCAACGGCTAAATTTCTTAACCGTAACACTTCGGGAATATTAATCTGTTCAGGACAGGGTAAACACTGATAACATTGACTGCATTGAGTTGTTCCTAAACGTTCTATTTTTTGAGTTTCTAATTGTTGAAAAATAGCAAGTTCTTCTAAAGTTAATTGACCATCTTGATCAGCCACTTTTAAAGGTTCATCTAATTCATCAGGAGTAGATGCACCTAAACTTAAGGTGGTAATGCGGGAATCACTTAATAAAAATCGATAACTTAACGTTAACGGAGAAATCGGGTGACAGAGCGTTTTTAAGGTTTCCGAAGGCGTATAAAGTTGTCCGCCTTTATCCCCAGGAGAAATAATAAAAATCCCCATATCTTTTTCAAAGGCTAACTCAATGGCGGGAGCATTTCGTTGAAAAAAATAATAATAATGGAGATTGACAAATTGAAATAAATCTGTATTGATAGCAGCTAAAATCACCTCAAGGGGAGCATGAGTTGAAAACCCTAAATAATGAACTCGACCATCGGCGATCGCTTTTTCAACTCCCGATAATCCTTGCAAGGTTTGTTCGAGGTGTTCAGTAGTATTAATCCCATGAATAGCCAGACAGTCGAGGTAATCTAAATTCAAACGTTTTAGAGATTGATCAATCTGTTGTTCTAACTGATCAGGGTTGGGTGTTGGGGAGATTTTAGTCGTAATATAAAGTTGCGATCGCTCAATAGATAAACCCGCTAATATAGCTTTCCCTAAAAAAGATTCACTTTGACCATAACCTTGAGCCGTTTCAATATGATTAATCCCCAGAGAAATAGCCCGTTGTATTGTTAAATAGGCATTTTCTGGGGATGCTAAATACCGCATTGTACCCAAGGAAAATACAGAAAGATCTAGGTTTGTTTTGCCAAACCGCCGATAACGCATTGTTAATTTTTGATTGTTGACTGTTGGCTGTGTCTTTCCCTACCCCCCATATCCCTGTTATTGTATTTCATCGGTTTTATTCAGTTCTGAACGTTTGATTAAATCCGACGGACTCAAGTTAGATACAAAGTCTCGAAACGCTCGTCTTTCCGCTTCATCCGCGTCCCTATCAACCGGAATGGAAGCATCTGCAATCACTTCTTCCATTACCCAAATCGGGCTATCGGTGCGTAAAGCAATAGAAATTGCATCACTCGGACGAGCATCAATTTCCTTTCTAATTTCCCCTTGACGAACAATTAATACTGCATAGAACGTACTATCTTGCAAGGAGTGAATGACAATCTTCTCCAGAGTCATATCCCAAGTTTCGAGAAGATTTACAAATAAATCATGGGTCAGAGGTCGGGGTGGTTTGTGATTTTCTAAAGCGCCGAGGATGGACTTTGCTTGATCTTGACCGACATAAATTGGTAAAGCACGTCTTTCAACCGCATCCCGCAGTAAAATAATAGGGCTGCGTGTAGCGGCATCGAGTGCAATTCCAGCGACTTTCATTTCAATCATCTAAAACCTCACGGGAGAAGGTAAACCGCGACGTTTTAACTCGCGGATGAAGTTTGACAAGCAGTTTTTCAACTGCTTCCCCTGTTTGGGGAGGATAGAAATGGTTAAGCTTTTGACACGCCAGACCACCTCCATTCCAGTATGCCTTGATTTTTGTCAGAATCGACATAGGATTTTGTTGTCTATCAACCGTTAACCGTTGTCAACCATCAACCATCAACCGTCAACAAAGATGTTTACAGGACTTATTCAAGCTCTCGGAACCCTTCAACCTATAGGACAAGATCAGTTTCAGATTAGTTGCGTTTTAGGGGATGTAGACTTAATTTTAAAGGATTTAGCCATTGGGGATAGTGTGGCAGTGGATGGAGTTTGCTTAACAGTGGTAGACCTTCAGAATAAAGGGTTTGTGGCAACGGCGTCTCCTGAAACCTTGTCTCGGACGAAATTGGGACAGAGTTTAGAGGGTTATTTTAACTTAGAAACGTCCCTAAGAGCCGGAAGTAAGTTAGGGGGACACTTTGTTACAGGTCATGTCGATGGGGTCGGGTGTCTCCAGTCCGTTATTCCGACAGCAACCTCTTGGGAAATGCGATTTTCGGCTCCTGCGAGTGCTTCAACCCTTTGGCAACGTCAAATTGCGCCTTATATTGTTGCAAAAGGCAGTATTGCCGTCAATGGCATTAGTTTAACGATTTCCGATTGTGATGTTGAGGGTCGTTGGTTTCAAGTGGCTGTTATTCCCCATAGTTATCAAGAAACGAATTTACGCGATTTACAACCGGGAAGTTGGGTGAATATTGAAGCGGATATTTTAGGAAAATATGTGGGGAAATTTCTGCAAAGTTACCTCAAAGGTAATTTGAGTTCTGTTGAAAGTTATAATAATATTCCAGCGATTTCAACCTTAGAGGACATTACCCCAGAGTTTTTAGCAGAACATGGATTTAGTTAATTGATTACTGATTATGGGCGGGAGAACCCCGCCCCTACGGATAACTGAAAAAAGGATAAAATACGATGACAGTAAATAGAATTATTCAACTATTGAGAGCAGGTCAACCTAACGAAACGGTTACGGTTCAAGGTTGGGTTAGAACCAAACGAGAATTAAAAGAATTTACCTTTGTGGAAGTGAATGATGGTTCCGCATTGGCGAATTTACAAGTGGTATTAAATCCTGATTTATCCCACTATGAGAATATTTTAAAACAACTGAATACGGGTACATCAGTTGAAATTTCTGGGGTATTAGTCGAGTCTCCGGCGAAGGGACAACGCATTGAATTAAAAGCCTCTGAGGTTAAAATTTATGGGGATGCGGATGCAGAAACCTATCCGTTACAAAAAAAACGTCATTCCTTTGAATTTTTACGCACTATCGGACATTTACGAGCGCGAACTAATACTTTAGGGGCGGTTTTTCGCGTTAGAAATGCTTGTGCTGCTGCGGTGCATGAATTCTTCCAAGAACGGGGTTTTTTATGGGTTCATACCCCTATTATTACTTCCAGTGATTGTGAAGGCGCGGGGGAAATGT
Source organism: Planktothrix mougeotii LEGE 06226 (assembly GCF_015207485.1). NCBI lineage: Bacteria > Bacillati > Cyanobacteriota > Cyanophyceae > Oscillatoriales > Microcoleaceae > Planktothrix > Planktothrix mougeotii. The sequence goes on along the minus strand of NZ_JADEWU010000063.1, from coordinate 30,706 downwards.
TTAGTGTGACTAATTTTAAATTAAAGGATATTCCCTTAACAGAATCTCAACAGGTTGATTATAGTCAAGATTTCTTTGGAAAGCCTGCTTATTTAACCGTTAGTGGGCAATTAGAAGCAGAAATTATGGCGATGGCCTTTGGGAATGTTTATACGTTTGGCCCCACATTTCGAGCAGAAAATTCTAATACCTCTCGCCATTTAGCGGAATTTTGGATGATTGAACCGGAAATGGCATTCTGTGATTTAGAAGGCGATATGGATTTAGCAGAAGCCTTTCTCAAACATATCTTTAAATCGGTGTTAGAACAATGTCCTGAAGATATGGAATTTTTCAACGAACGCATTGATAAATCGGTCTTAGAAACGGCTCATAATATTATTAATAATGAGTTTGGACGGATTACTTATACCGAAGCGATCGCAATTTTAGAAAAAGCGGATAAAAAATTTGAGTATCCGGTGAGTTGGGGCTTGGATTTACAATCGGAACATGAACGTTATTTAGCAGAAGAATACTTTAAAAAACCAACAATTGTAACGGACTATCCCAAAGAAATTAAAGCCTTTTATATGCGCTTAAATGAGGATGGAAAAACCGTTAGAGCGATGGATGTTTTAGCTCCTAAAATTGGAGAAATTGTCGGCGGTTCCCAACGGGAAGAACGGTTAGATTTATTAGAAAACCGCATGAAAACCTTAGACATAAACCCGGAGGAATTATGGTGGTATTTGGAATTGCGAAAATATGGAACTGTTCCCCATGCTGGATTTGGATTAGGATTTGATCGCGTGGTACAATTTATGACGGGGATGGGGAATATTCGAGATGTTATTCCTTTCCCTAGAGCGCCTCAAACCATTGAATTTTAATCCGTAGGGGCGGGGTTTTCCCGCCCTATTAGGGTTCTAATTATGAATTACGAATTACGAATTACGAATGATCAATTATGAATTATCAATTATGAATATGGTGCGTGCGCTTGCGCTTACGCACCCTACGGGGATTTTTGAATTTTTAACATTTGATTTCCGGTTTTTTGGAATTCATAATTAACGGTTTTAATTTCTGTTAGATAGCCTTGGTTTTTTAATTCTTGAATAATAGGTTTTAGGAAAGGAGAGGGTTCTCCTGATAATTTTAATAGGGGGAAAATTCTAACTTGTTGAGCGACTCGACATAACTCTAAAATAGCGTTTAGATGAAAGTCTTGTGAAAAATGATCCGAATAAGTAAACAGAAAATGACTACATAAACCTAAATAAAATTGTTGAGAATTAAAGGGAAGTTGGGGGAGTTCTGCGGTGAGATAACGTCCTTGTTGTTTTCCTGTTGTAAAATCCGCTAAAAATTGTTCCATCGCCGCCATTCTTATTTCCCCCAATTGTTCAGGAGAAGAAATATAATCCCAAATATAATCCTGATAACTGGCTTTTACTCCGTCTATAACCGTTCTATAGGTATCTTGAATCCGTTGGGAAATTTCATCCGCCGAAAATTGATAAATAGGGTCACAAGAAATAACAGAATAACCTTGTTTTGTCATTTCAACATTAAAACTCGCAGGGCCAGCCGCACAATCTAAAATTGATTGTTGTAAATCATCGGACGTTAAATCAAACATCCTCATATATTCGCTGAAACTGCGACCCCAAGGAATCACCGTATTGAGTTGAAGTCCCATTGCAACAATAATCCCACGCTAATAGGCTGAGTATAGCGTGGGAAAAGTCATGAAAAATTGCTATAGCCAAAAAACGTTAAACCAACAGGAGCATATTGTCTCTTGGGATGAGGGAAATTAGGTTGAGCGTTTAAGCCACTTCATCAGAAAGACCTGAAACCATCTCTTTGAAGGCTTTACCCGCCGAGAAGACAGGAACCGTTGTCGCCGGAATGGTCATCGGTTCTCCAGTGCTGGGGTTACGACCTTCACGAGCTTTGCGTTCTCTGGCTTCAAATGACCCAAAACCCACCAAAGTCACTTTTTCCCCATCAGCCACGGCTTCCATAATAGAATCACAAATGGCTGAAATGATTAAATCAGCTTGCTTTTTAGTGACACCCGCTTTAATGGCTGTCGCTTGAACGAGTTGTTCTTTATTCATCTGATGTGAACCTCCTGAATTGTGTGAGCAAGTCTGCAAATATTAAGGCTGATGGCAGTTCTAGCACAACCTCATCAGCAGTTGGCAAATCTAAACCTCCTAATAGCCCTCAACCCGCAGTGAAATTCTGTGTCTCGGTTCTCCATTGGCTTTGCCAGTCGATTATGGGGAGTGAATCAATTCCTTTTGGACTTATCCCCACCCATGAATTCAGGGGCTTGTATCCTCTGGAATTTGCTGACTCCGACAAAACACTAATTTACCGCCTTTTCAGAGATTAACATTGATTTGAGGGAGTTGTAACGCAGTTGGATGAAATTCTTCAGATGGTTGGCCATTGGCTGTTGGCTGTTGAGTATTGATCGTTAAAATTCTTAATTCTTAATTCTGATTTGCCAATTTTGGCTTTTGGGTTTGTGACAATGGGGAAGATCCTAGACTTAGGAAGGTGGAATATGACGGCTGAAGAACTTTTGATGGCTTATGCGGCTGGAAAGCGGGATTTTCGAGATACAGACCTGTTTCGGGCGGATTTTAATAATGCTGACCTGAGTGGGTCGAGTTTATTTCGATGTAACCTGTTTCGGGCTAATTTATTTCGCGCTAATTTGATTGGGGTGAGTTTATACAACGCCAATCTCATTGGTGCTAACCTCTATTGTGCCAATTTAAGTGGCGCTAATCTCAGTGGGGCCAACTTGACACGGGCTGATTTAACGGGTGCGGACTTGAGTGGGGCGGACTTAAGTGGGGCGGACTTGAGTGGAGCCACTTTATCCTTGGCTAATTTGAGTTATGCTGATCTCAGTCGAGCAACTTTATTAAAAGCTGATTTAGTGGAAGCCAATTTAAGTCATAGCACTCTCAAAGGGGTTAATTTAAAAGAAGCTAACCTGACGGATGCTATTGTTGAAAATGCTAATTTTTCAGATGCGATTAATATGGCTTTGGATTTAGTCAGTTCACTGAAACAGCAAGGGGCAATTTTATGGGAATCTTCACAGGATCTCACAAATATTAACCATTAACGATTTAATTTTATAACAAAGGGGAAAAAACTATTTTTCAGTTTTTCCCTTTTTCTTCAGGCTAAACTATTATTTTTTACGGCTTATGGCTACTTCAAAACATCAATCTCAGGATCAAACAAACTCTGGTAAAAACCGGGTGGTTTATTCGGAGTTTGGGGAATCTGCAAACTCCCCGGCTTTAGAACGTGCCCTTCCTGAACTTCCCCCTAATCAACAAAACTTGAAAGTTCAAGCCACTCGTTCAGGGCGGAAGGGAAAAACGGTGACGGTCATTAGTGGATTTCAAACTAAACCGGAAACATTAGAAGGGTTAGTTAAACAGTTAAAAACCCAATGCGGAGCAGGGGGAACGGTTAAAGAAAATACGATTGAAATTCAAGGGGATCACCGTCAAAAAGTGTTAGAATTTCTGATAAAATTAGGATATAAAGCTAAACTGAGTGGAGGATAAATTAGTAAGATTTTGAGGCTTGAAATTCCAGTTCATGAAACCTTTCAAAGTACAATTCAAGGCGAAGGATATTGGGCGGGAACCCCGGTGGATTTTATTCGTTTAGCTGGGTGTCCGGTGGGTTGTCCTTGGTGTGATACGGGCTATGCCGATGGGGGGATAAATTTACCCCGTCAAGTTCGATCTTTTCAGGATTTAATTACAGAATTGCGATCGCCTAGAGTCGTGATTTCTGGGGGAGAACCGTTTATTTATGCTCAACTTCCAGCTTTAATCAATACCATTGAAGCGACGGGAAGAAGGGTTTCTATTGAAACATCCGGTTCCTTTTGGCAAGAGATTTCTGATTCTGTTTGGGTAACGTTAAGTCCGAAACATCATGTTAGTCCGAAATATCCGGTTGTACCGTTAATGTGGAAACGAGCCTCAGAAATTAAATTAGTCATTGAAACGGGAACAGAATTAGAATTTTATGCGGAATATTTAGAACTTAATCCTCAAATTCCTGTGTTTTTACAACCCGAATGGTCTCAACGCCATCGGACTTTGCCTTTAGTTTTAGACTTATTAAAACAATTTCCTCACTATCGATTATCCGTGCAACTTCATAAATATTTGAATGTTCCTTAATGATGCACCATTCTTTAGGGATAGATAATGAAAATAGGGAAGTTGTGATCGCCTACTGGTTGATCAGTATTCATACCTTAACACCATTGATAGAAAGACCCTAACTATTCATCAATCAACCATCCACGCTGTATACCTTGTTCAATACCACCAGTCCAATCTCGTGTGAGATGGTTGCGTATTTTATTGAATAAATGTTGAATAACAGTTGGATTAATAGGATTTTTTTTATATGTTTCTTCGTACCTAAATTCTCGATCAGTATTTTTTTGTTGACGGAGCACATAAATTTGATCAACTTTATATTTACGAAGGTTAACATCACTGGTTAATTTAATCCATTCCATCACAACCATATACAAACTATTAGGATTTCTGGCTTTTAAATCCTCTGCTGCTCTGGATGAACCTTCAAGCATGGTTTTATCCAAATAGGTTTTACATTCAATCACAACCACTGGAATATCAAACAGATGCGTTTCCACATTACCTGTAACTGTAGCTTCTGAATAGCTTTCTGGTTCTTGTTGAACAAGGGTCATCAATTCACCAGGGGTTTCATCTTGTTCGGGTGGGGTTGCTGCTTCAAAAGATGCTTGAATTGTTGCTCCAATCACAAAATCATGATCTTTCTTCTCAATGCGTGCGTAAGGTCGCTTTAACATTTCCGAGTATTTAGGAGAAACAAAGAAAATATCTTTGAAAGTATGAGATTTTCCAATCAGAGCATTTGAGCCAAAATCTCTAACTAAATCTTTAAATAAATAGTAAAGAAACTCCTCTAATACACTAGAGTGAAGGTTAGATCGAGAATCAAATTTTTCAGCATAATGTTGCTGATCTAAAAAATCTTTATAATCTGAGAGAAGTTTGACCCTTTGGGCAATAATTTCATTATCCTTGTCTGTTGGTGTTGAAGTTGGCCCAATTAATTCGAGATTAGCTGAGTACCATTGATTATACTCAGTTCTAATCTCCGTGAGAAATTTCTTACTCTCAACATCTTGATATTTTTTACGATTACTTTCTTTTTGTTGCAGATTAGAACCATGAACTAAAGGGTTTCTATCACTTGTGGGCATAACTCTAATTTTTTTTTCAGATGGAGTGCAATTGCTTTAGCCAGTAGGGGAGGAACAGCATTACCAATTTGATTGTACTGACAAAGAAACTTTTCATCAAATCTTTGCTCACGATGTAATAACTTGTGGGATACAACAGTTTTTTTTCCTAAAAAACGATAGCTATCAGGAAAAGATTGAATTCGAGCTCCTTCCCGTGCTGTTAAATTCCGGTGTTGGAAGGGGTGAAGAAAATTAGCATAGTATGAGGCAGTGATGGTATGGGATGGTTTATGGGGGTACAAACGGCGATTATTTTGATCGTAAGTTTGACCAGATAATTCTCCATTCCCGCTTCGACGTCTTGCCCCATATTCTTTGGATACATTAGCACTTGATTCCCCCCATTTAATCTGTTTAAAGCGTTCTACAAGTCTTTGAGAATGATCCATTGCAACATGATTATAGATTGTTTGGTTCCCCTTTCTGAGCAAGTCTTGATAAGGATTTTGAGATGCTAAACTATAAGGCAATTCCTCTTGACCTTCACGGGCATTCAAAGGTGGTAAATCTGATATAGCATCCCATAGAGTTAAAGCGGGGAATAACTGCTGCTCCGGTAATATAGATAATTGCAAATGATTAGAATTAGAGTCATTTATAGAATTGGACTTAGGTGGAAAACCAATTACTTTTCCCCTATTATTTCCCACAATAAAAACACGCTCTCTGATTTGAGGTACACCATATTCAGCAGCATTTAATAACCAAATTTCAACAAAATATCCTAATTCTTCAAAGGTCTTTTTAATCAGATCTATGACCTTTATTCCTTCACCATTTTTGCGAGAGAGCAAACCTTTAACATTTTCCATGATAAAAGCTTTAGGTTGCAGAAAACTAATCCATTGAGTAAAGTTAATAAATAGGCTATTTCTAGGATCTTGAGGATCTTTGTGGGCTGGCCCTGCAATACTAAAACCTTGGCAGGGAGGGCCACCAATAATAATATCTGGTTTAAAAGTGCAAATCTCTTTAACGTGGCTTTCCGTATTAAAATGACAAATATCACATTGGATAACAGTCATATCAGGATGATTATAACGCAGTGTATCACAAGCCCAAGCATCAACCTCAACTGATAAGGGAACCGAAAAACCTGCCATTTTGAACCCTAAACCAAATCCACCAGCACCAGCAAATAAATCAATAGCAATCGGTTGTGCTAATTTCATAGAGTTTTATTATTAGTTGTATCGTTTTTAATTGTAATAATACTTATTAATTTAAAATAAATTCTAATGAAAAACCCCACCTGATTCTTCAGGCAGGGTTTTTCATTAACGATCTAAACCGTAATTAGAGACCAAGTTAAACCTTAGTCTAAGCTAGGCATAGAAAGTACAGCTTCCGATTTCCGGTCAATACCTTTCTCAAAGCCAGCCACCGCAGCACGAGCGCGACCTGCGTGCCATAAGTGACCAACTAAGAAGAAGAAGCCCATAATGAAGTGGAAACCAGCCAACCAAGCGCGGGGGTTAACATAGTTAAACCCTTGAGCTTCAGTAATGATCCCGCCCACCGAGTTAATAGAACCGTTAGGAGCGTGAGTCATATACTCAGAAGCCCGACGAATTTGCCAAGGTTGGATATCGTTTCTCAGCTTGTTCAGGTCAAGACCGTTGGGGCCACGCAGAGGCTCTAACCAAGGGCCACGGAAATCCCAGAAGCGCATGGTTTCACCACCGAAGATGATTTCACCCGTCGGAGAACGCATCAGGTATTTACCCAGACCTGTCGGGCCTTGAGCAGAACCGATATTGGCACCGAGTTTTTGGTCACGGACTAAGAACACAAAGGACTGAGCTTGAGAAGATTCAGCGTTTGTGGGGCCGTAGAACTCGCTAGGATAAGCGGTGTTATTGAACCAAACATAAGAAGCGGCGATAAAGCCCATCAGAGACAGAGCGCCTAAGCTGTAGGACAGATAAGCTTCTCCAGACCAGATGAAAGCGCGACGCGCCCAGCCAAAGGGTTTGGTGAGGATGTGCCAGATGCCGCCAGAAATGCAGATCAGACCAATCCAAATATGACCACCGATGATGTCTTCCATGTTGTCAACACCGATGATCCAGCCTTCTCCACCGAAGGGAGCTTTGGTCAGATAGCCAAAGATCGCCCCTGGGTTGAGGGTGGGATTGGTAATGATGCGAACATCACCACCACCGGGTGCCCAAGTGTCATAAACACCACCAAAGAACATGGCTTTGAACACCAACAGGAAAGCACCCAGACCTAACAAAATCAGGTGATACCCGATAATATTGGTCATTTGGTTTTTGTCTTTCCAGTCATAGCCAAAGAAAGAAGAATATTCTTCTAAAACTTCAGGGCCACGAACGGCATGATAAATCCCGCCTAAACCGAGAACCGCAGAGGAAATTAAGTGCAGAACCCCAATCACGAAGTAGGGGAAGACATCAATCACTTCACCACCAGGGCCAACACCCCATCCGAGGGTCGCCATGTGGGGGATCAGGATCGCGCCTTGTTCATACATGGGCTTTTCAGGAATGAAGTGAGCCACTTCAAACAGGGTCATTGCCCCAGCCCAGAATACGATCAAACCAGCGTGAGCAACGTGAGCGCCCAGCAACTTACCAGACAAATTAATCAGACGAGCGTTACCCGCCCACCAAGCAAATCCTGTGGAATCTTGGTCACGGCCGCTGACATAAGAAGTATTAGAGAGCGTTACCACGCGGTAATACCTCCTCCGGGAAAATAAAGTTTTCGTGGGGTTGATCCGCAGGAGCCATCCAAGCCCGCAGACCTTCATTTAACAGAATGTTCTTGGTATAGAACGTTTCAAACTCAGGATCTTCAGCCGCCCGTAATTCTTGGGAGACGAAATCATAAGCCCGCAGGTTTAATGCTAAACCAACAATGCCGATGGAACTCATCCATAGTCCCGTGACCGGCACGAACAACATGAAGAAGTGTAACCACCGTTTGTTGGAAAAGGCAATCCCGAAGATTTGTGACCAGAAACGGTTGGCGGTCACCATCGAATAGGTTTCTTCTGCTTGGGTGGGTTCAAAAGCCCGGAATGTATTGGCTTTGTCGCCATCTTCAAACAAGGTATTTTCCACCGTCGCTCCGTGAATGGCACACAGCAGCGCACCACCGAGGATTCCAGCCACTCCCATCATGTGGAAGGGATTCAGTGTCCAGTTATGGAACCCTTGCAGGAACAGGATGAAGCGGAAGATTCCCGCCACCCCAAAGCTAGGGCCAAAGAACCAGCTAGACTGACCCAAGGGGTACATCAGGAATACACTGACAAATACCGCAATCGGCCCGGTAAAAGCAATGGCGTTGTAAGGACGAATGCCGACTAAACGGGCAATTTCTAACTGACGCAGACAAAAGCCGATCAGGGCGAAAGCACCGTGCAGAGCCACAAATGCCCACAGTCCACCCAGTTGACACCAACGAGTGAAGTCCCACTGAGCTTCAGGCCCCCACAGGAACAGCAAGGAATGTCCTAAGCTGTTGGCGGGGCTACTAACGGCGGCTGTTAAGAAGTTACAGCCTTCTAAATAAGAGCTTGCTAAACCGTGGGTGTACCAGGAAGTAACAAATGTGGTTCCGGTTAACCAGCCACCAAGGGCTAGATAAGCACAGGGAAACAGTAGAACTCCTGACCAACCCACGAAGACGAAGCGATCGCGTTTGAGCCAGTCGTCGAGGACATCAAACCATCCTCTCTGAACTTGCGGCCGTTCGACTGCTATAGTCATTTCAGAACGATCCTCTTGGGTTATCTAAAACATTATCCTTTGTGAACTACCCCATAATCAATCGGTTTCTCGATTTTTGATGGGGCTGATCGTTTCACTGGTTTGACCTTCTGTGGAAATCAATCCGAACGCAGTTCGGCCGAAGGTCTTACAAAGCAGTTTTTTTCCCTTGCGAGACCAACTGTTCAGCGATCGATCGGATGCTTTGAGTCTACAGATGGTGTCCTCGGTTAACCGGGGGACATTTAGCGGTAGACTATTAAGCAAGTTAACATAACTATATATTACAGTTAACAATTTTTGCAAAGGTGTTGACTGTGAAGATTTACACTCTTACGTTTCATGAGTACCCAAACAAAGACCACAACGAATCAAATCCTTGATCAGAAAGTTACGGGTTCCCGTCGCTTCAGCAACTACTGGTGGGCCAGTGTAATCACCATCGGTGGGACTGGTTTTCTCTTATCGGGTATATCCAGCTATTTGAAAATTAATCTTTTACCCTTCGCCGATCCGACCCAACTGATCTTTATCCCCCAAGGAATTGTCATGGGGTTATATGGAACAGCAGCCTTGTTACTGGCTTTGTATCTATGGCTGGTGATTCTGTGGGATTTAGGCGGTGGATACAATGAATTTAATCGGGAAACGGAAAAGGTTAATATTTTCCGGTGGGGTTTTCCTGGGAAAAACCGTAAAGTTGAATTCAATTGCAACGTTAATGAGGTTCAATCAATTCGGGTAGATATCAAAGATGGACTCAACCCCCGTCGAGCTTTGTATCTCAAACTCAAAGACCGTCGAGAAATCCCCTTAACCCGTGTGGGCCAACCCCTACCTCTGTCAGACTTAGAAAATCAAGGGGCTGAATTAGCGAAGTTTTTACAAGTTCCCTTAGAAGGACTGTAAAATATCCGACTGCACCCAAAAATTAAGACCTAAAATGAAACAATTCAACACACAGCACTGGTTTTTACCGCTCCTGCTCTTATGTGTGTTAATCGTGGCGGGCTGTAGTTCTACGACAACTTCAGCAGAAACTCAAGCTCAGAACAATCCATCTGGCGAGCAGACCCTTACTCCTAGTTCTCCAATTTCAACCCAACCTATGGCAAATTCACCCCAATTAAACGGAAAAGCAACGGTAGTAATGACGGTCAACGGATCGCCGATTACCCTTGAAATTGATGGCACTAATGCCCCCATTACCGCCGGGAACTTTGTCGATCTCGTTAATAAAGGGGTTTATGATGGTCTAGCTTTTCATCGGGTTGTCCGTGATCCTCAACCCTTTGTGGTGCAAGGGGGCGATCCTCAAAGTAAAGATCCTAAGTTTCCCAGTGCTAGATTAGGAACAGGTGGCTATATTGAGCCCGGTACCTCCAAAGAACGGATGATCCCCTTAGAAATTAAGCCCAAAGGGGCAGAGCAGCCGATCTATAGTAAAACCTTAGAAAGTGCTGGAATTCAAAAAGCTCCTGTTTTATCCCACAGTCGGGGTGCAGTCGCCATGGCTCGTTCTCAATTCCCTGATTCCGCTTCTTCTCAATTCTATTTTGCCTTAGCAGATTTACCGTTTCTGGATGGGAGTTATGCGGTTTTTGGTTATGTTACCGACGGGATGAATGTTGTTGATAAAATTAAACAAGGCGATCGCATTCAGTCTGCTAAAGTGACCCAAGGGTTAGAAAATCTGAAAAATTAATAAACTGTTAAAAATTGTAAACTTTTAGTTTCCCAGGGTGGGTAAGGATCTCAAACTCAATCAAGCTGGATTGGGATTAGTATTTTTACTCACCCTGTAAATTAAGGTTGAGTCTTCAAGTCTCTGCTAAAAGTAACAATGCCTTCTCAACGTCTTGAATACCCACTTTTGTTTCACGCATTCCAGTAGCGGTTTGGGCGACTTCCTCATTGAGAGAATTCATCGAATCTATGACTTTTTGAATAGCAATTTCCTGCTGTTTATAGGTCAGATAAATTTCCTGGTTGCTCAAAACAATACGGTTAATTTCAGTCGCTACTTTGATAAAAGTATCCGTCGTAAATTGAGCATTTTTTACCCCTTCATAAACTGAATTTTTCCCCTCATTGGTAACTTTTACAGTTGAATTAATTTCAGTTTTAATATCCGTTACGACATTATTAATATCCTGGGAATATCTTTTACTTTGATCAGCCAGTTGACGAATTTCTTTAGCGACAACCCCAAAGCCTCGACCATTGGTTCCACTTCGTACCGCTTCAATTGAGGCATTTAAAGCTAACAAATTTGTTTGATTGGCTAAGTTTGTTACAGAGGTTGTAATCTGACTAATTAAAGCCGCCTGTTCACTCAAGCGCCTAATTTGTTCAGAAATTGCCTCAATTTTAGTCTTAAGATTTGCCATATCTCTTAAGGTATGATTAACTGCCTCTTTACCAATTTCTGCTAAATTCAGCACTTTTTTAGCTGTATCAACGGCAATTTCTGCCTGCGTTGCTGATTGTTGAGAAGAGTTTCCCAACTGATTCATTGTTGTTGTGGTTTGATTCACTGTGATAGACTGTTGAAGTACCATTCGCTCCTGTTGTTCGGTACTTTTAGAAAGGAGAACAGAAGAAGTGGCGAGTGTATTAATCACAATGGCTTCTTGGCGATAGGTTTGAATATAATCTAAACTCAGTCCTAAAAATGGCACTAAATAGGCAATAATTTTCAAGAAATGTCCGATATTAAAATCATTATCAAACAATTGTATCGAACCAAAGGTCATGTGCATTTGTGCCATAACCGAAGGAATTGTACTCACCACTAAAGAATAAGCAAATAGACTCGGATATTGATGATAAAATTTGGGAAAAATAAAAATTCCTGCAAATATAAATAATACTAAGGGGATAAAATCCCAAGGGCGTTTAATGAAAGCATCAGGGAAGATCGTTTGAGGTAAAGTTGGGCTGTTCATAACAACATAAATAATTACAGAAGCTAACAACCCAAAGCAGAGGATCGCCATCATAACAATTGTAAAATTACCCCGCCAATTCTTAGGTTTTATAATCAGAATTGTACCTACCCCTAGAATTAAAATCACAACATTAAATAAGCGACAAATAGCCCAGGTGACAGGAATCAAGGCTTGACTGTCTGCGACCCCTTCAATCATTCGATCGGCTGCTAAAATATGAAAAGCATCCATGCTTCCTGCAAAAAATAGGGATATCCCAATAATGGGAGTTACGATATCTCGCTTAATCGCAAAGTGAACAAAGGATAATAAAACCGTAAAAAATGCTGTACAAATCGCCACCCATTCTAAAATTGTGTGGGTAAAGCTCCCTAATAAAGCATGATGTAGCTGATCAACCCATTGCGGCTGACTCAGATTAGTCAGAGTTGATAGATCCAATGAATTTTGTGGAGAAGCAAAACTAATACCTAAGAGATTGAGTAAGAAGGGTAGGATAGAAATCCCCACGACTCCATAAACAAATTCTGTAGGGAGTCTAGTTTCCTTAACCATAGTTGTCTTTATTGAATCAATATCTTCTAATTTATAAACTTTTTTTTAAAAAAATACAAGAGAGTGTTTCAACCGATATTAATTTAAACGATATCTCCTAAAAATTTAATTCGGGGGTTATTTAAGATAAAGTAGAGTTAGTTAGAGTTAATTCTGACTCTCGGTTGTTGAAGACAGATTACTCATCAATAATGAATGTTGTTGTTACTGGTATTGGTTTAATCTCAGCATTAGGGAATTTAGAAACAACCTGGAAAAGATTGTTATCCAGCCAATCAAGAATATTACCTTATCAACCTTTTCCTGAGCTTCTAACCCAACCCCTGGCTTTAATTCATGATATTCCGTCTCATCCTACAGAATTATTAGAAAAGGCGATCACGGATGCGTTAATCATGGCTGATTTAACTCCCCTGTTACCCGACTGTGGGGTTGTGATCGGTTCGAGTCGGGGATATCAAGGAAAATTAGAACAGTTAGCAAGGAGGGAAGACAATATTAATTTAATTAAATTTAGGGATTATTTACATTTTAATATTGCTGTAAATGCAGCTAAAAAAATCGGATCTACAGGAATTATTTTATCACCAATGGCTGCTTGTGCTACAGGAATTTTGGCGATCACTCAAGGATTTGAACTGATTAAAACTCAACAATGTCAGCGTGTAATTGTAGGTGCGGTAGAAGCACCTATTACTCCTTTAACCTTAGCAGGATTTCAACAAATGGGAGCGTTAGCAAAAACAGGTTGCTATCCCTTTGATCGAAATCGAGAAGGATTTGTGTTAGGGGAAGGATCGGCTATTTTGATCTTAGAATCAGAAGATTTAGCACAACAGCGAAAAGCTCAAATTTATGGAAAAATTTTAGGATTTGGATTAACCAATGATGCGGCTTACAGTAATAAACCGGACTTTAACCAAAAAAGTGCTATCGCTGCAATTAAAACCTGCTTAAAAAATAGTCATTTATCTCCTAATCAAATTGATTTTATTCATGCTCATGGAACTGCAACCACATTAAATGATGACTATGAAGTTAAATTAATTCAACAATTATTTCCTCAAGGCGTTTCCGTTAGTTCGACAAAAGGAGCGACCGGACACACATTAGGTGCGTCAGGAGCGTTAGGAGTAGCATTTGGTTTAATGGCATTAAATTATCAACTTTTACCCCCTTGTGTTGGCTTAAAAGACCCTGAATTTGATTTGGATTTTGTTACCTCAGTTCGTTCTAGTTTTGTCAGAAATACGTTATGTTTTAGTTTTGGTTTTGGCGGACAAAATGCTATTATTGCACTCGGTAAATAATATAATTATTATTGTAGGGTGTGTAAGCGCAGCGCACGCACCATCCTGACCAATCATAACCATAAAAATTGTAATATCCGAGTATAATAGCGAGATCAACTCTAAAATTAATATTTATAATTCCATGAGGAATCATTAAAATAGGAGTCATATATTTTACGGATTATTGGGGTTTTGGTGCGTGCGCTGCGTTTACGCACCCTACGAGTTGTGATATGATATTAATTAAGGCAAAATGACGGTAATTATTAATGACATTGATTGAACAGTTATCTCAAGTTAAATGGCAGGATTCCCCCTCAATGTTGTCTCTGTTTTCAGGATGTGGTGGAATGGATTTGCCTTTTCATAAAGCAGGATTTAAAGTAGTTTGGGCAATTGATTCCAATGAAAATGCTTGCCAAACATTTCGACGGAATATATCTAATGTAATTGTTCATAATCAAATCGAAAATATTAATATTGCTGAAGTACCTGACACGGATTTAATTACGGGTGGTTTCCCCTGTCAAGACTTTTCAATGATTTGGAAACGTCCTGGTTTAGAAGGAGAAAGAGGAAATTTATATACTTATTTTCTTAAATTTGTGCAAGCGAAAAGACCGAAAGCCTTTATTGCTGAAAATGTTAAAGGATTATTAAGTGCAAATAATTATAAAGCAATTCAACGGATTATTTCTGATTTTGAAAATATTGAACCGGGATATTTAGTTAAACCGAAACTTTATAATTTTGCTGATTATGGCGTTCCTCAATTTCGAGAACGGGTGTTATTAGTTGGAATTAGAAAAGATACGGGGTTTAATTTTATTCATCCTCAACCCGAATATGGCTTAAATCGAAAGTATCCTTATCGAACTGCATCACAAGTATTAGCAGGGGTAGAAAAAGTTCCTTATAATAATGAACATCAAAAAATCCAACCAAGAACCATTGAAATCTTAAAACGGATTAAACCCGGAGGAAATTTTACAGATATTCCGAAAGATAGTGAATATTATGTTAAAGGAATGATTAGTCATGTTTACCGACGTTTACACCCTGACCAACCTTCAACAACCATTATCGCAGGAGGAGGTGGTGGAACTTGGGGATATCATTACCAGGAACCCAGAGCATTAACCAATCGTGAACGAGCGAGGTTACAATCGTTTCCAGATGATTTTATTTTTGAAGGATCATTTACAGAAGTTCGCCGACAAATTGGGAATGCAGTTCCTCCTGATGGTATTGTAGCCTTAGTTGAAGCATTAATTCCTTTGTTTCAAGGTAATTATGAGCGAGTTAATTTATATAATTTGAGTCAAGATTTACAACAATTATCAATTAAGGAACGTTTAAAATTAGCAAATCAAGACAATAGTGAATTAGTATCACTCCGGTAAATAATCTGGGTTTAATGTATCTTCTTGAGAAAAGGTCGATTCTACAGGAAAAGTATCTATGGGTAATCCTGTTTCATCAGCCGCTAATTCTCTTGCATCTTGATAACATTCTTCAAAAACTTCTCGAAAATATCGTTTTAAACTCGGACTATTTTTAAAATCGTCTCGTAATCTTTTGCGATGTTCTCGAATCGTAAATAGCCAACTATTTGTTCGTTTTTCAGATTGATATTTATATTTTAATAAGTGCATTAACAAAATTCTGAGATTACTTCTGATAGCCTTTTTTTCACTTCTAACCATAGCTTCTAATTCTTCAACTAAATTAACAAGATCAACTTCAGCTAATTTTCCCTGTTGTAACTGGTGAATAGTATTCATTAACCAAAGATGATAATCTTCTTCGTATAAACTTGAAGTGGGTTGAGATTCTGTGATGGGGAGTTGGGTTGTCATGGGATATCCTAGACTCAGTTAGATTTATAGCATTCGATTGCTATAATTATAGCGGTTCTACGAAATAATTTTTAGGTAAAGCTATGAAATTACTCAAAATTATATTGATTTCTGTCATCAGTTTAGTTTTGATCTGTACGCCTAGTTGGGCTATTCCTCAGACTAATACCAATGGAGATTATATACTCCCTGCTACAGAACGAAGGGGGATTCGCCAAATTAATTGGATAGTTACTGACAAAGACCCAAACGGATTAAACTGTCGGATGCTTCAACAATATCAAGGCATTTCTATGGATTCTATAGACGCACCTGATATACTTTATAAAGATAACTACCATACTATTACCAATTGGTCAGTGATGAGAACTTTTAAAACAGGCACAAAGTTACAAGCGGTAACAACACAATTTGGGACTAATATTGTATTACGAGATAAACAAAATAAACCTTGGATTCCGGTAGAAATTGCCCGTAATCTCAATAGAGGTAGCTGTTTTGTCCGTGCTAACCGCCAATTTATTAAGCCGATTCCAGATGACCCAGAAACTTAGGGGGAAACTGTCACATTCCTAACCCGTTAATTTGGTCGTTAATCTATCAAAAAAAAGTTGGGTTTCGTTTCCTTAACCCAACCTAACTTAATTTTATTCAGAAATTTAGAACGTGATATCGAGTTTACTGTGATTGCGATAACACCAGCCTAAAATTGTGCCTAAAAGGGATAATTTAATCAGTTCTAGGGTAAAATAACTCCAGTGGAGTTGGTTCATGCCATCAGGAATACTCGTAAACCCATTAAATAGGTTAAGGTTAATTCCTAATGCACTCATTTGAGGCGTAAGAATGTAGGTGTAAATCATCGCAATCGCTAAGAGAAATAAAGATAATCCGGTGATTGTCCGCAGGCGATTACTAAATTTTTCAGGAAGGGTTGTTGCTAATGCAATTAAGCTGGTTAAACCAACGGCGGCACAAACTAACTCAAAACGATTAAACACTGAAAAAATCAGTGTTCCTGCGGAAGTAAATCCTGTCTCTTCCATCATACCTGAAACATACATTGTCGGCATAATTACAAAGTCAAGAATTAAGCTCCCTGCCATCCATAATGCTAAGGTTGCTAATACCAGTGTTAGCCAGCGTGTGGGATGATCTTCTAGTTTAGAGACTGTCGGCATAGAGATAACTACCTAATGTATAGAGATATAATTGCTGTCTTTAAATTTAGTGTAGCGAAAATTTCAGGGATAGAATGTGAAGTATTTTGTATAATAAAAGTTTACAAAATTATAGAAATGTTTAAATATTGATTTTAAAGCCAGCTTGTCCATTTTGGAGCTTTGTAAAAATTGTAACTTACAGAGGGATGCGATCGCTTTATTTTTTGTTAAAATTAACTTAAATCGAATAAACACAATTAAGAAGGGAAAAAGACTCTGGTGAAAGCAGTTATTTTGTTATCGGGTGGTTTAGATTCTTCTACGGTTTTATACCAAGCTAAAGCAGATGGGTGTGAATGCTATGCGATTTCTTTTGATTATCAGCAACGACATCGAAAAGAACTCGAATCAGCCCGAAAAATTGCTGAATGTGCAGGAGTTATAGAACATCAAGTGGTTACCTTTGATCTCACCTTATGGGGAGGATCTGCATTAACAGATGATCACCTCGATTTACCCCAGGATAGATCGATTGAAAAGATGGCTGAAAGTATTCCCGTTACTTATGTTCCGGCACGAAATACTATATTTTTAAGCTTCGCTTTAGCTTATGCAGAAGCGATTGTTGCTAGTCGGGTTTATATTGGAGTGAATGCCTTAGATTATTCGGGTTATCCTGATTGCAGACCCGATTATATTCAATCCATGAAAGAAGTCTTTCGCTTAGGAACAAAACAAGGTCGAGAAGGCAATCCAATTACGATTGAATCCCCCCTGATTCATTTAAAAAAAACAGAGATTATTCAACTCGGTAATCATTTAGGTGTTCCTTGGGAATTTACTTGGTCTTGTTATGCAGGACAGACAAAAGCCTGTGGAACTTGTGATTCCTGCCGTTTGCGATTAGCCGCCTTTGCAGAACTAGGGTTAACTGATCCGATTCCCTATATTAACGGTGAAATGAACTCAATAAAAGAGAAGGAATAATAGAGTTTTATTCCCTAACTTCTGTGGGTTTTAACTTGTTTAATCTATGATTTTGATTTCCCCTGTATATAACCCTCTTTGGAGGGTATAAACTAACTGTTGTTCGTGTTCATCGAGTTTGCGTAATAACCAATACCTCAGTGCATATCGTTCTTGACGACTCATGGATTGAGTTCTTAAAATTTGCTCGACCATTTGCTTGAAACTTAAAGTAGAAAAGGATATGGGTTCAGACATAAACAGACCAAAAGGCAATCCATTAAGCCTTTTTAATATCTGTGATTGAGCGAATCTATCCAATGATTTCTGTGGTACTGTAGATGTGATCATTCTCATCATGAATCAGTAAGCTGGATCACAAATGGAGGATATCCTATTAAATTCAGTATTATTACTCACCAGATGTTATCATTTCCGTTAACACCTAGCAGTTTTTGCTTAGGGAGTGTGTCAAAACTAGGTATTATTTTCTGGCGAAAGCTTTCCCCCCAGATTAACTTTATGGTATGGTTCAACAAATTAGAAGCTCGTCGGTTTCTCTGTGGAGGGACATACCGTGTTTTTATTTTAGATGTAAAATCTTTGTGTTACCAGTTGCCTATTTCTGATTCAAGGAGATTCAATTGAAAAAATTATTATCAGTTTTTATTCTAGGTTTTGTATTGTTAACGTTAATCCTACCTCAACCTGTATTAGCAGAAGAGGCGTTAAATGGATCTAAAATTTTTTCTAATTTCTGTGCCGCCTGCCATATTAATGGAAATAATGTGGTTGTTGCTAATAAAACTTTGAAAAAGGGAGCTTTGCTCCAATACTTAAAAGGATATGAAGAAGATGCTCAAGCCGCAATTGTCAATCAAGTAACGAATGGTAAAAATGCAATGCCTGCCTTTAAAAATCGGTTAACGGCAGAAGAAATTAAAACCGTTGCTGATTATGTTGCTACACAAGCAGAAAAGGGATGGTTAAGTTCCCCCTCTCAAACCGAAGGGTTAAAACTGGATAGGGAGAATTCAAGATAATTAAATGGATTGATTTTTTAGAAGTATCAGTTAACCCTTCTCTTCCTATTGCTAAAATAAGGGGGAATTATTAAATCAACTATGCAAGATAGCCCAGAATCATTAAAACCGTCACGCAACCCTGTCGATGGGTGGAAGTTAGCTGAGTATGTTTCTGTTGGGGGAACCGCACTTGGAACACTGATTGCGGCATGGTATCAGCCTATTCTGTATGCGCTGACTCCCCTCAGTGCGGCGTTGTTGTTCAATCTTGTTAATCGTCAACGGTTTGAACAGAATATGCGTCAAAATCTGGATGCCACGATTACGGATGTTCACGGGGTCGTGGAATCGTTGCATGAGCAACTGCAAACCTTACCCCCAGAATCGAATGAACTTGATCCAATTACGGATGTGCTCACGGAGTTACAACGGGTAACTCAACGGTTAGAAAAAAATGCGTTGCGACAAGAGGATTGGGAAGTGATGAATGTGCGGTTTCAGTTAATGCAAGAAGCTATTGATCAATTGAAGACCTCAACACAAACTTCTACCCCTCATTGGGAAGGACAGGAACATCAATCCTTAACAACAGCTTTAGAAGCCTGGGTAAGTCAATCTGTTGCAGATTCAGCGACAATTCATACCCAAATTGATCAGCTTTCTCAACAAGTTAATACCTTACAAACCGAACAAAAAACCTTAATTAAACCTTATCTAAAACGATTGGTTCGCGCGGTTCAGGCGTTAAAAAATTCTTAGGAGTTGATAACCCTCAACAAATTATCGATATTCATCCCCACAGTCACCAATGATTTGCATTAAATCACGGGATTGGGAAAAAATAGAATTCAGGGTTTGATCATCCTCAGCATCAAGACTAAATTCAAAGACTTTAGCATTGTCTTCAATATGTTGAGAAATGCCTAATCTTGTCCCTACCATTGCTCCGGCGACGGTGGGTTGTTCGAGGATATAACGAACGGCTATATTAGGAATAGTAACGTGATGTTTTTGGGCGATCGCATTCAGGGTTGTTAATAAGGTTTGAAATAAACTCCATCCTCCCCAAGCATCAATCATATTTTTATATTTTTTCAAGCTAACGGTTTCTAATCGCAATTTATTGGGTTCAGGTTGATTAAGATATTTTTCAGATAAAAATCCTCCACAAACAACACCATAAGGCAGTAATTTGATATTGTGAGTTTGACAAAACTCGGTCATTTTAGCTAAAGGACGACGATCAATCAGGGAAAACTGCACTTGATTGGAGACAATTTTAATCTTATTTTCAACAATAATTTTTAAATGTTCTGTATCGAAATTTGTTAAGGCTAAATGCTTAATTTTGCCTTCGGTTTGTAACTCTGCCAGATAATGTAAAGCATCTAAATAATTTTGATCTCGATAATCCCACCAATGAAATTGTAGTAAATCGAGACAGTCTACCCCCATGCGTTGACGAGAAATATCAATATTTTTTTCTACAATATTTTTCGTCATTTTCCCCGGACGAGGCACCCATTTTGTAAAAGCTTGAAGTTGGGATAATGCGGCTTGTCCACGAGTTGCAATTAGTTGTCGTCTAAACTCCCCAATAAAATCTTCAGCAGGGCCATAATGATCGGCGAGATCCCAAGTGGTATATCCAGCATCCCAGTATTTAAACATACTCTCAATGGCTGTTTTGGCATCAATCCGTCCATGAGATCCAGACACTTGCCACATCCCATTTAAAATGCGACAAATATTCAGGTCTTCTGTCAATTGAAATCGGCTGGAAACGGGTAGTTTCATGTTCTACGTTTAAATAAATCGGGAATACATTCAAGGTAAAATTTCGACTAGCTTATAGGAGCTATTAATCAATCTTTGCTTTTTCGGTAAAGGGTTAAGGTCGGAAATTAAAGTTTTATTAAATTTTTATAAATCCGACTGATCGCACATTATAAAATACAATATTATCAATTTTTGAGAATATGTCAACCCCTATTAATAAAACGTGACGGATTGTTTTTGTCACAAGCTCCTTGACCGAGATTCTACTGGACTCGCCAAGAAGTAGAAGAATAAAGTTCAATTGAGTTTTATCCCAATTCGATGAATTTAAGCCACAATAGAATTTTAAGCAGTATCTTTTGTGGCAATCTGGCAGATAGCGGTCAGGGAACGTGTCATAGAAAATTCTGATTTCAATCACAAAAATATAGTAATCAGCAATGCAATCTAATTTACTGATTGTAACATCAGATACCCCCAGTATGGATGCGATTAACCTCATGAACCAGAGGGATCATGACTGTATTTTAGTCATTGATGAACAACGACTGATCGGGATTGTAACTGAACGAGATATTGTGCGGGCAATTGCATCGGAAATTCATTTTGCTCAAGTCCCCATTACCCAAGTGATGACAGCCAATGTCATTACCTTATTGGAATCAGAAGCGGCGGATTCCTTAAAAGTAATTCAACAATTTAATTACCATAAAATTCGCCATTTACCCATTGTTAATCTTCAGGGTGAAGTCATCAGAATCATTACCCCCAAACAGATTCGTGATCGTCTGATTCCTTACGATTTACTAAAATTAAGACGGGTGGAGGATGTGATGCAAATTCGGGTGATTCATGCCCCTCCCAGCACGTCTATCAAACAGTTAGCCAACTTGATGATCACCTATCAAGTGAGTTGTATTGTGATTACCCAATTACAAAATCAAGGACTGATTCAACCGATTGGAATGATCACAGAGCGAGATATGGTGCGATTCCAACAACTGAATCTTAAGTTTGAATTAACCCTTGCAGAAACGGTGATGACTTCACCCGTAATTGCCATTGCAGCCCAGGATTCTTTATGGTTAGCCCATCAACAAATGCAGCGTCATCAAATTCGGCGATTAGTGGTGACAACGGCTGAAGAAAATTTAATCGGAATTGTGACTCAAACCCATATTTTACAGGTGATTGATCCGTCAGAATTACTAGAAACAATTGATATTTTACAACATACCTTAGAAGTTCAAACAGTACAACTTAAACAAGAAATGCAGCTTGTACAAACCTTAGTTGAACAAGAAGCTCGTTATCATCGTTTACTCGATAGTTTTCCTGAATTTGTCTGTTGTTACACCGTTAAAGGAAGCTTAACGTTTATTAACCAAGCCGGTTGTCAATATTTGGGTCAGTCGGCTTCAGAATTACTCGGAAAAAGCATTTTTTCCCTATTTCCTGATCACGAACAAAACCTGGGGCTAGAGCAAATGATCCATTTGTTAGAAACCCAAGAAACCCTAAGCTATCAGTCTTGTCTGACAGAGGAATCTAATCAACAACGCTGGTTAGAATGGACGGTACAAGTGATTCCCGATGGGACGGGACAGAACCGGGAATTTCAAGCCATTGGTCGAGATATTACCAAACACAAACAAGTTGAACTTCAGCAACAACAAGTTGAAGCCGCCTTAAGTCAATCGGAAGCAGAACTGCGGGCTGTTTTTGGGGCGATGTCGGATTTAGTCTTAATTTTAGATAAGGAAGGACGGTATCTCAATGTGATTACGAATAATCCCCATATTCTGTATCTACCCGTTGAGCAAATTTTAGGTAAAATACCCCAAGAAATTTTTCCTGAACCCCTCGCAACTCAAATGTTAGAAACTGTACAAAAAGCGATCGCCACCCAAACAACAGTAACCCTGGAATATTGTTTGGAAATTGGCGGAAAAAATAGTTGGTTTTCGGCTAATATTTCTCCCCTGTCTTCCTCCTCCGTTGTCGCAGTGATTCGAGATATTAGCGATGGTAAACAAGTCGAAGAAACTCTACAAGAAACCAACTTAGCTTTAGCAGAAGCCCAAAAATTGGCTCATTTAGGGAGTTGGTCTTATGATCCGCTTACCCAAATGGTTCAGTGGTCAGAAGAAAGCTTTTGTATTTATGGGTTAAGTTGCGATCATCCTGTTCCCACCTATGAGGAATTATTACAAGTTTTTACCCATCCTGATGATCGAGAACTCATCCGTCATCGCATGGAAAAAGCACTTAACGAAGGTCAACAATTTCAACAGGAAATCCGTATTTTTCGCCCCGATGATTCTCTGCGTTATCTTTTAATTAAAGGCAAAGTGATGAGGAATGAACAAGGTCAAGTCATTCGTCTATTTGGAACGTTATTAGATATTACAGAACGCAAACAAATCGAAGAAACCCTGCGTCAACTCCTGAAACGAGAACGAGTTGTTACGGAAATTACTCAACGGATTCGCCAATCCTTAAACCTAGAAGAAATATTGAATACAACCGTTACAGAAATTCGCAAGTTATTACAAACAGATCGGGTTTTAATTTATCGGTTTGAACCGAATGGAAATGCCCTTGTTATTGTACAATCCGTTGGGGTGGAGTGGATGTCTTTATGGGGTCAACAAATTCCCAGCAGCTATTTAACTCAAGACCAATGTATTATCCCCTTTAGTCAAGGATGCCTTCATAATATTTCTGATATTTATACCGCCCCTCTGAAATCCGATCAATTACAGTGGTTTGAACAGTGTCAAGTCCGGGCGTGTTTAGGGGTTCCGATTACTAAAGGTGAACTATTGTGGGGATTTTTAATGGCTCACCATTGTACTTGTCCTCGACAATGGGCCTATTGGGAATTAGATTTACTCGAACAAATTTCGGCTCAAGTTTCTATTGCGATTCATCAAAGTCAATTGTATGAACAAACCCAAGAGCAAGCCCAACGGGAAAAAGGATTAAGACGAGTGATTCAAGCAATTAGTCAGCCCTTAGACTTAGAAACAATTTTCTCAACAGCAACCCTAGAAATAGGTCAACTCTTAAATGTTGATCGAGTGTCAATTGCTCAATATATCCCGGATAAAAACCACTGGATTATTGTTGCGAGTACCACTCAAGGCGCAGAAATTCCTGATACCATCGGAATCATGATTCCTGATGATGATAATTTAATTTCTGCCCAAATCAAGCAACAAAAAGTAATTCGGATTTCTAACTTTCAACAGGATGCTGATCAACCCATTCATCAGAATTTAACCGAGATGAATCCGGGTGCTTTATTAATTGTTCCGTTATGGGTCGGTTCCTCAATTTGGGGAAGTTTAAGTGTCTATCGCTATAACCAAACTTGGATTTGGCAAGATACCGAAGTTGAATTAGCTTGTACGTTAGTTGAACAATTGCAAGTTGCCATCCAACAATCTCAACTCTATCAACAATTACATATTGCTAATCAACGTTTAGAAGGTTTAGTCATGATGGATGGACTAACTCAGGTGGCAAATCGACGTCGATTTGATGAATATTTAGAGCAAGAATGGAAGCGAGGTATGCGAGAAAAACAACCTTTATCATTAATTTTTTGTGATGTAGATTACTTCAAGTGTTATAATGATCAATACGGTCATTTAGCCGGAGATGAATGTTTAATTCAAGTTGCCCAAGCCATTGATCAATCTGTTCGCCGTCCAGGGGATTTAGTCGCTCGTTATGGGGGAGAAGAATTTGCAGTTATTCTTCCTCAAACCTACATCGAAGGGGCTATTCAAGTCGCTGAAATTATCGCTAATACCCTTAATTCCTTGCAGATTCCTCATAACATATCACCTCTAAGTTCACACTTAACTCTTAGTATGGGAATTGCCAGTTTCAGACCTTCGGTTTATAGCTCTCCTCAAGTTCTAATTGAAGCGGCGGATCAAGCCCTGTATCAAGCCAAAGCACAAGGTAGAAATCGTTATATTGTCTATACATCTCCTGAATCTGCGTCTGAATCTTCACATTAATAATTAATTTTGTGAATAATTTAGCATCCCTCCTGAAAATGCCTTCTTTTTTAAGCCGTTACTTAGTCAAAGTTTGTTGTAAAATTCCATTACGTTATGTTTTGGTCGTTCCTTTTTCAGTGTTGATTTTTAGTTCTGTGGGGTTAGTAAGTTGGTTGTCTTTTCGGAATGGACAAAAAGCCGTCAATGATTTAGCCAATCAATTACAACACGAAATGAGCGATCGCTTAAAACAACATCTAAATACTTATTTATCCGTTCCCGTTTCTATTAACCAACTCAATCATCAAGCGATTCAACTCGGTTTACTTGACCTGGGTAATTTTCAAACCACTGGACAATACTTTTGGCAACAATTGAGAATTTTTCCGAATGTAGGTTATATTAGTTTTGGTAGTTCCACTGGGGAATTTATTGGTGCGGGTCGATACCCAGAAGGTTATTTTGAAATTAGTGAAGTTTCTCGGAAATCTACTCAAGGAAAGAGTTTATCCTATAAAACTGATTCTCAAGGAAATCGGATTAAACCTGCCTATGATATTGCAGATACCTATAATTTTAAAGCAGAATCTTGGTATGCTGATCCAGTAAAAATCGGTCATGCAGTTTGGAGTGATATTTACACTTGGGAAGGCTATCCTCAATATATTTCTATTGCTTATAGTCAACCCATTTATAGTCAAAATAAACAGTTAATCGGTGTATTAAGCGTTGATCAGCAATTATCTCAAATTAGTAATTTCTTACAAAAACTAAAAATTAGTCCATCAGGAAAAACATTTATTTTAGAACGCAATGGATTATTAGTAGCAAGTTCCAGCACCGCTAAATCTTATCGTTTAGTGAAAGGAGAAGCACAACGAATTAAAGGCACGGAAATTCAAGATCCTTTAATTTGTTTAACCAGTCAGCATCTCCTGAAATATTTTACTGAGTTAACTCAAATTAAACAACCCCAAAATTTTAGTTTTAATCAAAAAGGGGAAAAATTTTTTGTTCAGGTCAATCCTTGGCAAGATCAATTGGGTTTAGATTGGTTAATTGTTGTTGTAGTTCCTGAATCAGATTTCATGCAGCAAATTCATCAAAATACACGAAATACAATTTTATTAAGTATCGCTGGTTTACTCATAGCAACTTTGATGGGTTTAGTAACTTCCCGTTGGATTTTAGTTCCTTTAATGAGTTTAAAAGAAGTTGCGATCGCTTTTTCTCAAGGAGATTTTTATCAAAAAATTGACCTTAGCCGTTCTGATGAATTAGGAGTTTTAGCCAAAACTTTTAATCAAATGGCACAAGAATTAAGAGATTATTTAATCCGATTAGAAGAAACCAATCAATCTTTAGAACAAAGGGTTGAAGAACGGACAATAGAACTGAAACACGCGAAGGATATAGCAGAGGTAGCCAACCATGCGAAAAGTGAATTTTTAGCGCGAATGAGCCATGAATTAAGAACTCCTTTGAATGCTATTTTAGGATTTACGGGAATATTAAATCATCATCATTCTCTCGATATTGAGCAAAAAGAATATATTGAAATTATTAGTCGCAGTGGAGAACATTTATTATCATTAATTAATGATGTCCTCGATATGGCTAAAATTGAATCGGGTCATATTTCCCTAATTTACAGTAGTTTTAATCTCTATCATTTATTAAATTTAATTCAACAAATGTTAAAACTAAAAGCAGAATCTAAAGGATTAGATTTAATCATAAATTTGGATAAAGATGTTCCTCAGTATATAGAAACTGACGAGAAAAAATTACGTCAAATTTTAATAAATTTATTAGGAAATGCAATTAAATTTACCGATTATGGCTCTGTTATTTTAAGAGTCAAAAAAGGACTTGATTCTCAGTCTAAATCCTCACCAGAAATCACCTTGAATTTTGAAATTGAAGATACGGGGATTGGGATTGAAGCCACTCACCTAGAGCGTATTTTTGAAGCCTTTATTCAAACTGAAGCCGGACAGAAAGCCTTAGAAGGAACAGGTTTAGGATTATCCATTAGCCGACAATTTATTCAACTGATGGGAGGAGAAATTAATGTTAAAAGTACCGTCGGGAAAGGGACAATATTTTATTTTAATATTCAAGCTAAATTAACTGAGCAACTAGATATTTATCAACCCAATATTTTAAATAAATCTGTTATTGGAATTGTCAATTTAACCCAACCCTATCGAATATTAATTGCTGATGATCGTTGGGAAAATCGCCAAGTTCTACGGAAAATATTAGAACCCATTGGCTTTGAAGTTCAGGAAGCAAAAAATGGAGAAGAAGCGATCAATATTGCCTTAAATTGGTTTCCTCAATTAATCTTAATGGATATGAATATGCCTATTATTAATGGATATATAGCAACTCAATCGATTCAATCTCAATCTTCTCAACAACCTCCGATTATTATTGCGGTTACAGCCAGTGTTTTTGAAGAAGAAAAATCTAAAATTTTAGCCGTTGGCTGTCAAGATTGTCTGCATAAACCTGTACAAGCAGCTATACTTTTAGAAAAAATTGCTCACTATTTAGAAATTCAATATCAATATAATGAAAATCAGGAGCACATTCTTCGGTCTGAATCTGCCTCTGAACTGACTCTCAACGCCTCTGACTTGAACAATATTTCTTTAGATATTATTGCACAACTGAATCAAGGTGCGGTTCAATTGGATGATCGCTTAATTTTTGAAGCCATTGAACAAATTGCCATTCATCATCATGAGTTAAGCGAGATTCTGACCCGTTTAGTCAATAATTTTCGGTATGATATTATTGCAGATGTGACAGCAATCCTCCTCCCCCATCCCTTCTCTTCTGTTTAAGCAACACATTCTGTTGTCCTGCATTTAATGTCAAAAAAAGGCTTGAGGTAAATCTCAAACCTTTTCTGATTGGTAGTACCCCCAACGAGATTCGAACTCGTGTCGCCTCCGTGAAAGGGAGGTGTCCTAGGCCTCTAGACGATGGGGGCTTATGACATTGGGCGTTGAGTCGTTGCTTGATTTCGCGCTTGACTTCGTGCCTTTCACCTTTATTAATCTAGCCTATATCCGAATCGGTGTCAACCCTTTTAGAAAAATTTTTTTTAGATTTTTTTAAACTGGGCTGAAATCTTTGCTGCAAAAGGCTTGTAGAATTTTAACACAGTTCGCGATCGCTCCTAAGTGAGCAATTTCATAACCGTGAGTATTCTGAGTCGGGAAACTCAGACAAGCCGCCCGTGCTACATGGCCAAATTTCATAGCAACGGAGGCATCACTACCAAACCCATTTAAGATCGCCAGTTGTAACGGCACTCCTGCGGTGGTTGCTGCCTGTCGCAGTTCCCCATTTAACCCCTCATCATAAATTCCATAGCTATCCTGAGACAGCAACACGGGTTTTTCATCTCCTGTGATAGGGTATTCGGGTGCGAGGGGGCAAATTTCCAAAGCAATTAACGCCTCTAAAGTTTGCCTTTGGGTAAAATATAACGCCCCAATAGCCCCAACTTCTTCCTTCGCAGAAGCCACAAGATACACATCAATCGGTGGGTTTTTAAGGGTTTCTGCTAATATTAATAAAATCGCAACGGAGGCTTTATTATCAAGGGTATAACTGGCAATATAATCTTTGAGGCGAATCGGTTTTTTCCGATGTTTTCCCACAACTCCCCGTGTTCCCGGTCTAATTCCGGCGGTTTCTAATTCCTGGGGGTTGCATTTCGTTTCGATCCAAGCATCTTCCCATTTTAAAGCTTTCTCTTCTTGGTGGAGTTTTTGCGGAGATTCATGGGAAATATGACGAGAACCAAAACTTAGAATTCCGCTAATGGTTTGGTGATCTCCTAATAAATCAACTACCCCTTCTCCATACACCCAAGGAAAAGAACCCCCTAATTTCCGAATTAAAACTCTTCCGTTATCTTCAATACTTTTAACAATGATGCCAATTTCGTCTTTATGTCCCGTAATAGCAATGGCACGGTTGGGATTTTGACCCGGAATTTTAGCAATAATATTATCAGCTTGATCTCGCCAAGCTTCCACACCCTGTTGAGAAAACCCTTCTAATAACCATTGATTGATTTCACATTCTGCGCCACTGGGAGAATGTTGTAGCACTAAATTTTCAATGGTTTTAAATAAAGTATTATAATCCATTGTTAACTGTTAAATCATTACTATTTATTCCCTGTTCCCTGTTCCCTGTTCCCTGTTCCCTGTTCCCTGTTCCCTGTTCCCTAATTACTAACTTACTGAAATTGGTTTTAAGAATAAGGCTACAATTAAGGCAGGTGTTCCTCCAATTAATCCAATGATTAACCATCGAGGATAACTCCGTCCTTTTTGTTGAGCGACAAAAGCGGCGATCGCACCAATAATACCATGAAGAATCGCCAAAGTTAAAATAACAGAAGGGTTGGTCAAAAAATCAAACATTTTATCGGACAATAAAAATCTCTCCTACTATTATACAGGATCATCTAATAAATTTTTGATAACCTATAAATAGGTAAGACGTGATCATAAAAAGGGGGATTATGAGTTCTCAGTTACAAACCCGCTATTACACACCCGAAGAATATTTAGAATGGGAAGAACAAGCCGACTACAAACACGAATATCGAGATGGAGAAATTGTCCCCATGACCGGAGGAACAACCAATCATAATAAAATTGCTCTGAACGTTGCAGCTTACTTAAAATTTGCACTCCGAGGACACAATTATGATGTTTATATTGGGGATGTACGGTTGTGGATACCCCGTTATCGTCAATATACTTATCCTGATATCATGGTCATTCAACGTCCTCCCGTTTATAGTGGAACAGGAACAACAACTGTGATGAACCCGATGTTGATTACTGAAGTTTTATCTAAATCAACACAAAATTATGATCAAGGTGATAAATTTACTTATTATCGTTCTATTCCAGAATTACAAGAATATATTTTAATTGCTCAACAAGACTATAAAGTCATGCAATATGTTAAAAATGATAAAACTCAGTGGATTTTAACTGAATATGAAGGAGAAACCTCACAGTTTAAATTAGCTTCTTTTGATATTCATTTTAATTTTAATGAACTTTATGAAGGTGTTGATTTTAATCAACAAGAACTTTCAAACAATCAAAATTTATCCGAATAAAATAAATCGAATTTCTGGTTTTTTAGTTCAGAAACCCGATTTTGTTCACAACAACAATTCAATTTGAGATTTAATCCAAAAATCCCATTAAAGTAACAGGATCATCAATGTCATTAGTCGCAATAGGACGGTTCATCACCATAGAGGTAATTTGCAAATGACTGGCTTCAATGGGACGATTGGCTAGGGCTCCCACCGCATCTTCTAAATGAATGAGCGCCACATCATTAGGAGTATTAGATTTAAAAATTGGACGATTTGCTGATAACATCCCCGCAATTTCAAGATGACTATGTTCAATGGGACGGTTCATAAACGTCATCGTTGAAGCGACTTGAATTTGAGTCGGTGCTGTATTGGCTTGAGAGCCTTTTTTGGCAGGTTTGTCCACGATCTCTAATTGATTTTCTGGGCTCATATCTGTAGTTGGTTCATTGTTAACAAGGTCTACTTTAACCTGATCAGCTTGAGTTTTATTATCTTGATTTGAGTTTGCTGTTCCACTGGTTCGCTTCCCAGCATTCCCCCTTTTGGGCGTAGATGAGCTAACTGTCATAGGGCGAATTTAGAATTTATACTTAACCCTGCTATTAATTTCATCATTGAAATTTTCCTAGCCTTTCACTCAATTAAGGAGATAATTAAGGACGGGTTAGGTGTTAATTTTGGATTAAAGCTAAATAAATTATAAAATAAACTGGATCTTTAGTAAATACCGCGTTGAGACAAATCTCTTTTTGCCATAATAAGTAAAACTGTTGACCGTTGACCGTTGACCGTTAACGGTGACAATGTGCGGAGTGCGACATCAGAAGTTAATGATTTCCTCCCCGTCCCCCCGTTCCCCCG